>JBGSRQ010000268.1:0-2696 GCA_041737515.1 Rhodobacterales bacterium
CCGCCTGCCAGCCGATCAGCGCCAGCAACCGGCGCAGCGATTCCGGGCGGCGTGCGGTGTCCAGATAGCGTTCCGCCTGCACCCGGTCCAGCGCGTGGCTGGCGCGGTCCAGCGAGGCGGCCAGAAGTTCGACAATCACCACCTCCACATCGGCAGCAGTCCAGCGCCGCCGTTCGGGAAAGCGCGAGGCCAGCTCTTGCATCATGTACAGACGGAAGCTGTCATAATCGCGGGTCTGCCAGTCAAAATCATCCTCCACCCCCGGGATCGGCAGGGGCAGCACCGCGACACGTTCGCCGCAATCGGGGCAGGAGCCGTCAAAGACCAGCCTGGGAGGAAGAAGATCAGCCATTGGCACCTCCGGTCACACGGCAGGATTCACAAAGCGAAATCATGCACTTCCTCCTTCTGCAATGCGGCGATGACATAGGCGATGCGCACCAGCAGAACCTCCGGGTTACCGGGTGGCGCGCCGACCTCGACCCGGATCGTCCTGGGGTCAACCTCGCCCGCCAAAGCCTCGGCCAAGGCGCCGTAAAGCCGGTTCTGGGCGTATTCCCACAAGGCCTGCGCGTTGGGCTCAAACACATGCCGCCGCGCGCCAAAGCCGAATTCGGGGCGGAACACCCGTTCCCCGGGTGAGGTGAACAGCACCTGTTCCACCTGCTGGCGGATATGGTCGAACCGCGCGGCGGTGGTGGCGCCGGGGCGCTCCATGCGGAACGGAAACGCCATGTAGCGCACCCTTGGCAGTGCGGTGGCGGGACGGTTCGTCATGTCATTGCCCCGTCGATCTGGTGGTCAGCACCGCGGGTGTCAGTGGCACGATGGGCGGGCTGGTGGGCGACCCCGGCGCGGTCGTCGTGTGCACATGGGTGTTGAACATCGAAAGGAAGGTGGTCCCCTTTATCAGCGGCTCGCCTCCCGATCCGGCAATCGCCACCATCGAACCTTCGATGCTGATCACCGCCGAGGATTTGAGCGTGACGCCTGATCCTGCGGTCGTGATTTCGTTCCCGCTGGCGTCCTTGCAGGCGATGCCGGTGGATGACAGGGTGATCGAATTGCCGTTCGCATCTTCGATCACGATCTCGCTGCCCGCAGCATCAAGTGTCACCCTGGACCCCGCCTGATCGGTCAGAATGATGGAGCCATCGTCGTCCATCTTCACCACCGCCTCCTTTGCCGAGGTCAGCGTGATCGCTTCCGCGCCGCCGGTATCATCAAAGCTCAGCACATGGCCGCTTTCGGTTTTCAACACCTTGATCTCGGGTTTGCCCGCCTGTTCCGAGGGCAGTTCCGATGCCTGGCGCCAGAACGCGCCCGTCCACATCGGCGAGGACACATCGCCCTCCAGAAATTCGGCGATCACCTGACTGCCAGCGGGGGGAATCATCAGAAACCCGAAATCCGCACCACCGCCGTAGGGCACGCAGGGCAGCGCCCAGTCGCTCGATTCCGCCCCCAGCACCGAAGGCACCGTCAGCTTGCACCGCCCGATCGAAAGGGGGTCGGCAGTATCGACTACAAAGGCGCGGTATTTGCCGTAATACTTGCCCCGCGTCTGGCGGATGGTGGCATCAAGGGCGTTGACGATCTGATCCATGATATCCTCAGAACAGGCTGGCAATGGCGGACAGCGCCTTGGACAGCGGTGCCGCGCCTAGGGCATCAGCATCGCCGGTGGCATTGCGGATCGCCTCAAAACTTTGGCGATAGCCATCGGGGGTGAAGGCATGAGTCACTGAATCGACGTAATAAAGCCCACCATTGCGGTTGCCCGCACCGTCGATCCGCACTGGCAGGCCGGGCAGCAGGACATGGCCGTAAAGGGTGCCGTCAAGTTCGCCCGACCCCTTGATCCGAAAGCTGGCATCATTGGCCATCGCCACGGCGCGGGCGCTGGTTTCGTCTTCGGTCTCGTCTCCCTCGCGCGACAGCCGCGCGACCGACGGCGTGCCGAGGCCAGCGCCTTCGGCGGCAACGGCGGTTGTGCCCAGCAAAGGCAGGTCCGGCCCCACCGTTTCGACCACCGGATCGGCGCCTTCGGTCTGCGGGGCGTGCTCGAACATCACCGCATCGGGTTGCTGTGCGTCATCGGCCACGCTGAAGGAAATGCAGTTCGTGGCCGTGCCCGCATAAACCGTGATCGTCGCCTGCGCGGTCGCTTGCAGTTGTTTCGGCCCGAACCAGACCTCGCCGCGCTGAAAAATCATTTCGTAGCCATTGGCACGAGCCCGGTCGCGCAGAAAGGTGATCGGCGTGGCATCCTGCGCAAGGGACCGCGAGGATTGCCCGTCGCCGCCCCCCGCTGCCACGGTCAGGCCAAGGGGGGCCACAAGTTCGGTCAGGATCAGCTTGTCGGTCATCGGCGCATCGGCACCCCAGACCCGGCGCTGATGCTCGCGGTTCAGCGCGGCGCTGTCGTCCATCAGTTCCAGCACCAGCTTGGCCTCGCCGCCGTTCTGCGGCAGTTGGGGCTTCAACTCGATGATATAGCCGCGAAACACCTCCTCGATATGGGTCTGGAAATCGGCGGAAATCGTGATCGGCTCCCACCGTTTGAAAAGCCCGGCATCGGCTACCATCCAAGACCCGTCACCCTCACGTCGGTCATCAAAGGTGATCGTGCCGGTCGCCGCTTCGACGCGGCCCGTGCGGACCTCGATGGCGCTGACCATCGCGGCCAGCGGGCC
>JBGSRQ010000320.1:0-1754 GCA_041737515.1 Rhodobacterales bacterium
CCGAACGCCCGGTCTGCAGCGCGAAGATCAGGGCCCCCAGCGCCACCGACAGCACCAGCATCGGCCAGAGCGGCCGCATGGCGCGCCCCAGATGCGCCCGTTTCCACGGCATCGCAGCACCCAGCGGCAACAGGATCGCCAGCGCCACCATGAAGGGCGTGAAGGCCGCGTCAAAGAATGGTGCGCCCACGCTCAGCTTGCGGTTCCACAAAAGTTCAGCCACCAGCGGCCAGATCGTGCCGATGAACACCACAAAACAACTGACCGCGAGCAGCAGGTTGTTGGCGACCAGCGCACTTTCGCGGCTGATGGCACCGAAAACCCCCTTCGCCTCCAGCGAGCCCGCACGGAACGCGTAAAGCATCAGCGCACCGCCCATGAACACCGCGAGTATGGCCAGAATGAACACCCCCCGTGCCGGATCATTGGCAAAGGCGTGGACCGAGGTGATCACCCCCGATCGCACGATGAACGTGCCGATCAGCGAGAATCCGAAGGCAAGGATTGCCAGAAGGATCGTCCAGCTTTTCAGCGACTCGCGCTTTTCCACCACAATGGCGGAATGCAGCAGGGCGGCGGCAATCAGCCAGGGCATGAAACTGGCATTTTCGACCGGGTCCCAGAACCAGAAACCGCCCCAGCCCAGTTCGTAATACGCCCACCAAGACCCCAAAGCGATGCCGATGGTCAGGAATATCCAAGCCATCAGCGTCCACGGCCGCACCCAGCGCGCCCATGCGGCATCCACCCGGCCCTCGATCAGGGCGGCGACGGCGAAGGAAAACGCCATCGAAAGCCCGACATACCCCAGATACAGGAACGGCGGGTGAAACGCCAAACCGGGGTCTTGCAACAGCGGGTTCAGGTCATTGCCGTTGAAGGGTGGCTCTGCCACCCGCAGGAACGGGTTGGACGTGAACAGCATGAACGCCATGAAGGCCACACCGATCATGCCTTGCACCGACAGCACGCGGGCCCGCAGCGCAGGCGGCAGGTTGCCGCCAAAGCTTGCGACCAGCGCGCCGTAAAGCGCCAGGATCAGCACCCACAGCAGCAAAGACCCCTCGTGGTTGCCCCAGACGCCCGCGACCTTGTAAAGCATCGGCTTGTCGGTGTGGCTGTTTTCCACCACCAGAAGCACTGAAAAGTCTGATGTGACAAAGGCATAGGTCAGTGCGGCAAAGGAAAATGCCAAAAGCAAGAGCTGCACCATCGCGGCGGGATCGGCGACTGCCATCCAGCCCGCTCGCCGCGTCTGCGCCCCGATCAGCGGCACGCTGGATTGCACCAGCGCCACCGCAAAGGCCAGCATCAGCGCAAAATGTCCAAGCTCTACAATCATATGGTTGCCTCCATTTGCGTCCTTATATGCGCAAACCCCTCCGCCTCCAATGGCCCTGTGCGGATGCGTCGCGGGGATGTGAGCATATCAGCGACGCCCGGCCTTGCGAGTGGAAAGCAGAAGGTTCGTCTCCGATGTCATCACGCCGTCCAGATTGCGGATCGCAAAGATCACGCGGTCCAGTTCCTCCAGCGTCTGTGCGCCCAGTTCGGCGATCAGATCCCATTTGCCGTTGGTCGAATGAACCGCCTGCACTGCCGCAAGGCCCGCCAGACGCGCCATGATCCGCTCGGCACCGCGCCCCTCGATCCCGATCAGCATCAGCGCGCGCACCGGCACGGCACTTGCATCGCTGCGGGTCAGCACGGTGAACCCCGCAATCTCGCCCTGTGCCGTCAACCGCTCCATCCGG
>JBGSRQ010000091.1:0-4007 GCA_041737515.1 Rhodobacterales bacterium
GCGGGGTGATCTGCTTTACCCCCGACACCGCCATTCGGACACCCGACGGAACGCGGCCGATCCGCGATCTGCGGGCAGGCGACCGGATTCAGACCAAGGACAACGGCGCGCAGGAAATTCTGTGGACCGGACACAAACGCATGTCTGGCGCGCGGCTTTACGCGATGCCGCATCTGCGCCCGATCCGGTTTCGTGCCGGCGCTTTCGGGCTTGGCCGACCGGATGGTGATCTTTTGGTATCGCCGCAGCACCGGATGCTTCTGCGCGGGGCTGCCGCGCAGGCGTTGTTCCATACGACCGAGGTTCTGGTCGCCGCCGAAGATCTGATCAACGACGCCACCATTACCGTCGATCAGACCTTGCGCGAGGTAACTTACATTCACCTTCTGCTGGACCGGCACAACATCGTCTTTGCCAACGGGCTGGAAACCGAAAGCTTCCACCCCGCAAACACCGCCTTTGATACGATTGATCCCGCACAACAGGCGGGGTTGCTGGCACTTTATCCGGGGCTGGACGACGATCCGCAAGGCTACGGTGACTACGCGCGGCGCAACCTTTCGTCATCCGAAACCGCGATCCTGCGGCACGATCTGGCGGCTTAGCCCCAGACAAGCGGGTGACACCGCCCGCCACCCGCTTATAAGCCCGCCAGTCCCGGAAGAGATTCCGGGGCTTTTCATTGGTGTTGGTGGCCCCCGCAAGGGGATGCCTGTCGTCCCTGAAAAGGGGAAAGGACAACGCCCTTCCTGCGCATCCTGCGCGCCTTATGAAGGAGATCAGCGGTGACCAAACGCACCTCTGCCAAGTACAAGATTGACCGCCGCATGGGCGAAAACATCTGGGGACGTCCGAAATCCCCGGTGAACAAGCGCGAATATGGCCCCGGCCAGCACGGCCAGCGCCGCAAGAACAAGCTTTCCGATTTCGGCACCCAGCTGCGCGCCAAGCAAAAGCTGAAGGGTTACTATGGTGATCTGACCGAAAAGCAGTTCCGCAAGATCTTTACCGAAGCCGAACGCGTCAAGGGCGACACCGGCGAGATGCTGGTGGGTCTGCTGGAGCGTCGCCTGGATGCCGTTGTCTACCGCGCCAAGCTGGTGCCGACCGTGTTTGCCGCGCGTCAGTTCGTGAACCACGGTCATGTCACCGTGAACGGCCAGCGTGTGAACATCGCGTCCTACCGCGTCAAGGAGGGCGATGTGATCGCCGTTCGTGAAAAGTCGCGTCAGATGGCGATGATCCTTGAGGCGATCCAGTTGGCCGAGCGCGATGTGCCCGACTATCTGGATGTCGATCACAACAAGATGGTCGTGACCTTCGTGCGCACGCCTTCCTTGGGCGACGTGCCCTATCCGGTTGTGATGGAGCCGAACCTGGTTGTGGAATATTACGCCAAGAACTGATCCCGGGTC
This sequence comes from Rhodobacterales bacterium, assembly GCA_041737515.1. GTDB lineage: Bacteria > Pseudomonadota > Alphaproteobacteria > Rhodobacterales > Rhodobacteraceae > JBBQZP01. Next base: position 1,416 of record JBGSRQ010000091.1, read on the forward strand.
AGTCTGCAATTGCAAGGGCCGCATCCAAGGGTGCGGCCTTTTGCGTGGGGTGTCGGCGATAATCCACTGGTCTAAGCCGGGCCCTGTCGCTAGAACCGCCGCAACGCGACGGAGTGCAAGATGAACGACACGATCCGCCCCCAGCCCGGCATCATGGATATCGCCCTTTATGTAGGCGGTAAAAGTGCAGCTTCAGGCGCCACGAATGTGGTGAAACTGTCGTCGAACGAGAACCCCTTTGGCCCATCCGATCGCACGAAAGAAGCGGTCGCGAAATCGGTGCACCAGTTGCACCGCTATCCCAGCACCGACCACGCCACCCTGCGCGGTGCCATCGCCGAGGTGCATGGGCTGGACGCGGACCGCGTGATCTGCGGTGTCGGCTCGGACGAGATCATAAACCTTCTGTGCCAGGCCTATGCCGGGCCGAAGGATGAGGTCTTGTTCACCGAACATGGCTTTCTTCTGTACCGCGTTTCGGCGCTGGCGGCGGGGGCCACCCCGGTTGAGGTGGCCGAACGCGAACGCACCACCGATGTGGATGCGCTGATTGCAGGCATGACGCGGCGCACGAAGCTCGTGTTTATCGCCAACCCCAACAATCCCACGGGCACGATGATCGGTGCCGCCGATCTGGCGCGGCTGGCCGATGCCTTGCCGCCCCAGGCCATTCTGGTGCTGGACGGCGCCTATGCCGAATATGTCGATGGCTATGACGGCGGCCTGTCGGTGATCGACGCGCGCGAGAATGTGGTGATGACGCGCACCTTCTCCAAGATCTACGGTCTGGGTGGATTGCGCATTGGCTGGGGCTACGGCCCGCAGGCGATCATTGACGTGCTGAACCGCATCCGGATGCCCTTCAACCTGTCGAACACTCAGCTTGAGGCCGCCGAGGCCGCCGTGCGCGATCAGGATTACGTCACCAAATGCCGCACCGACAACGCCCGGATGCGGGTCTGGCTGGCCGAGGCTTTGGCGGAACTTGGTGTGCCCTCGGATGTGTCGATGGCGAACTTTGTGCTGGCCCGCTTTGCCGATGCCGCCGAGGCAGAGGCCTGTGACGATTACCTGCAATCGCAGGGCCTGATCGTGCGCAGGGTCGGGGGCTATAACCTGCCGCACTGCCTGCGCATCACGGTGGGCGACGAATCCTCGTGCCGCCGGGTCGCGCATGCCGTCGGGCAGTTCAAGGGCATGCGCTGATGGCTGTCATCTACGAACGTGTGGCGCTGATCGGGCTGGGTCTGATTGCCTCCAGCATGGCGCTTGCCATGCGTCATGCCGGGCTGGCCGGGCGAATCGTGGGTCACGCGCGGTCGGCGGAAACCCGGAAAATCGCGCTGGAAATCGGTCTGTGTGACGAGGTTTATGGCAACGCCGCTGATGCCGTGCGCGGCGCCGATCTGGTGGTCATTGCCACGCCGATTGGTGCGATGGAGGCGATTGCGGTCGAGATCGGCCCGCATCTGAAGGCGGGGGCGACCGTCACCGATGTGGGGTCGGTCAAGGTGGCGGTCATCGCCGCTGTCGCCCCTCACATGCCTTCGGGGGTGCATTTCATCGCCGGTCATCCGCTTGCGGGGACTGAACACTCGGGTCCGCGCTCAGGCTTTGCGACGCTGTTCGAAAACCGCTGGTGGCTGCTGACGCCGTCTGAAACCGACGATCCCGAGGCGGTCACCCGCCTGCGCCGCCTGCTGGAAGCAATGGGGGCAAAGGTTTCGGAAATGGATGCGGCGCATCATGATCTTGTGTTGGCCGTCACCTCGCACACCCCCCATTTGATTGCCTACACGATGGTCGGGGTCGCCGATGATCTGTCACGCGTGACGGAAAGCGAAGTTATTCAGTATTCGGCGGCGGGTTTTCGCGACTTTACGCGGATTGCCGCCAGTGACCCTACCATGTGGCGCGATGTGTTCTTGACGAACAAGGAGGCAACGCTGGATATACTGGGGCGGTTCACGGAAGAACTGTTCGCCCTGCAACGGGCGATCCGGTTGGGGGATGGCGACCATCTGCACGCCTATTTCACCCGGACCCGTGCCATAAGGCGCGGGATCATCGAGGCGGGACAAGATACGGCGGCCCCCGATTTCGGGCGGGGTGCAAAGCCGGTGGGGGATGGATGACAAGACTTTTTGCCGGGCTGGTGGCCCTTTTTGCAATTGGGGCACTGCCGGTTCTGGCAGACGGGATGGAAAAGTCGCTGCGGCCTGTCGCGCGCACAACTGATATTCTGGTGCTGCGCCCGGCTTTGTTGCCCCCCCCGGATTTCGCAGCCTTGGTGCCCGCAGCCGACCCCACAGCAGCCGACCGGATCGAAGCTGACCCGAACGCCGACACAACGCTTGCCGCCATCGCCCCGCCCCGGTCCAGGCTGACAGTATCATCCTCGAATGCAATTGCGGTTCCTCAGATCCGCCCGATGGCGCGGCCCAAGGGGCTGGCCATACCCGAGCCGACGCAGGCTGCCTTTGCGGTGATCCGACCGCTGCCGCGCCCGTTCATTCCCGCCACCGCCGTTGCCCCGAAGCCCGCGATTGCCGTGCCAGCGCTCGCGGTCGTTCTGGCCGCTGCGGTTCAGGC
>JBGSRQ010000344.1:0-7418 GCA_041737515.1 Rhodobacterales bacterium
AGCGATGCCGACTGGAACGACCCCGCCTTTCGCTGCGTGGGCGTCGAATTGCGGATGGCAAGCGAGGGGGCCTCGGTGTCGTCGGATGTGATCTTTGCCCTGTTCAACGCGGGGGACGAGGTGGCGTTGACGCTGCCCGACACGGTGCCTGCGTGGGAATTGCTGCTTGACACCTCGCGCCCCGAGGCCGCCCCGGAACCTGCGCGCCTGAAGAAAGTGCCCGCGCAATCCGTCCTTGTCTTTCACCCCCAGCCCGAGGGCAGACCATGACCAAACACCGCATCACGACCCGCCCGATTGCCGGACAAAAGCCCGGAACCTCCGGCCTGCGCAAGAAGACGCGGGTGTTCATGGGGCCGCATTATCTTGAGAATTTTGTGCAGGCGGTGTTCAACGGCATTGGCGGTGCGGCGGGCAAGACCTTTGTTCTGGGCGGCGACGGGCGTTATTTCAACGACCGCGCCGCACAGGTGATCTTGCGGATGGCGGCCGCCAACGGGGCCGCGCGGGTGATCGTGGGGCAGGGCGCGGTCCTGTCAACACCCGCTGCCAGCCACCTGATCCGGCTTCATGAAACCGACGGCGGCCTGATCATGTCGGCAAGCCACAATCCCGGCGGGCCGGACGAGGATTTCGGGATCAAGTTCAATATGGGGAACGGCGGCCCGGCCCCCGAGGCGGTGACCGAGGCGATGTTTCGCGTGACCGAAACGCTGGATCATTACCTGATGACCGACGCACAGGATGTCGATCTTGGCAAACCGGGGCGGCATGATCTGGCGGGCATGGTGGTGGATGTGGTCGATCCGGTTGCGGATTACGCCGACCTGATGGAGAGCCTGTTTGATTTCGCCGCCATCCGCGCGATGATTGCGGGCGGATTCCGGATGCGGTTTGATGCGATGAACGCGGTCACGGGGCCTTACGCGACCGAAGTGTTGGAACGGCGTCTGGGGGCGGCTTCCGGCACCGTGGTGCATGGCACGCCGTTGCCCGATTTCGGCGGCATGCACCCCGACCCGAACCCGACCTGGGCCCACGCACTGATGGCGGAAATGATGGGCGACGGTGCCCCGGATTTCGGTGCCGCGTCCGATGGGGACGGGGATCGCAACATGGTTGTGGGGCGCGGGATCTATGTCTCGCCGTCTGACAGTCTTGCGGTGCTTGCGGCAAATGCACATCTGGCGCCGGGCTATGCGGGGGGCCTCAAAGGTGTGGCACGCTCCATGCCCACATCGGCGGCGGTGGACCGGGTGGCGGACGCGCTGGGGATCGAATGTTTTGAAACCCCGACCGGATGGAAGTTCTTCGGCAATCTTCTGGATGCTGGCCGGGTAACCCTGTGCGGCGAGGAAAGTTTCGGGACTGGGTCCGACCATGTGCGCGAGAAGGACGGGCTTTGGGCGGTGTTGTTGTGGCTTAACATCCTTGCCGTGCGCAAGCAGAGTGTGGCGGATATTCTGGCCGAACACTGGGCGAGATTTGGGCGCAACTACTATTCCCGCCATGACTTCGAGGCTATTCCGTCCGAAAAGGCCGATGCGATGATGGCTGCCTTGCGCGCCAGCCTGCCCGGCCTGAAAGGCCAGTCTGCCGAAGGGTTGACCGTTACCGATGCCGACGATTTCGCCTATACCGACCCCGTGGATGGGTCGGTGAGCCGCGCCCAGGGCGTGCGCATCCGTTTTGCCGATGGCAGCCGTATCGTTCTGCGCCTGTCTGGCACCGGCACCGAAGGGGCCACGCTGCGGCTTTATCTGGAGCGGTTTGCGGCAGGGCCGGGTGGCCTTGACCATGATCCGCAAGCAGCTCTTGTGCCGGTGATCAAGGCTGCACACCATTTTGCTCAGATCGCGGCACATACCGGGCGCGACACGCCCGATGTCATTACCTGACTTCGCAATCAGACTTTCATCCGTCGCCAACTCCGCAGACATCCGCGCCGGAATGTCGCCCACTGATCCAAAGTGCCGCTTTGGCACCGGGGGGATCACCATGGGCATCGAGAAACCGGCACGATCGGGCGGGCGGCAGGCACGGCAGGCCGAGCGCGCGCAAAAGGGCGGCGGCATGGGGCGGCCCTACATCGTCCGCAACATCCCCACTTACGATGTGATGTCGGAAGAAAACCTGCAGCGTGTTGAAGCCGTCGCCGACCGGATTCTGGCCGAGGTCGGCATCGAGTTCCGTGACGACCCCGTGGCCCTGGAGCATTGGCGCAAGGCAGGGGCAAGGATTGACGGATTGTTGGTCAAGTTCGAACCGGGCATGTTGCGCGAGATTCTGAAATCCGCGCCCGCAAGCTTTACCCAGCATGCCCGCAATCCCGCCAATTCGGTCGAAATTGGTGGTAAGGCGGTAGTCTTTGCGCCTGCCTACGGATCTCCCTTCGTGATGGACCTTGATCGCGGGCGGCGCTTTGGCACGATCGAGGATTTCCGCAATTTCATCAAACTCGCGCAGTCCTCGCCCAACTTCCACCATTCGGGCGGCACGATCTGCGAGCCGACCGACATTGCGGTGAACAAGCGGCATCTTGATATGGTGCATGCACATCTGACCTTGTCGGATCGGGGTTTCATGGGCTCGGTCACGTCGGAAGACCGTGCCGAGGACAGTATCGAGATGGCGCGCATCGTGTTCGGCCGCGATTTTGTGGACCAGAACTGCGTGATCATGGGCAATGTGAACGTTAATTCACCACTGGTCTGGGACGGCACGATGACAAACTCGCTGCGGGCTTATGCGTGGGCGAACCAGTGCGCGGTCGTGGTGCCATTCATCCTTGGCGGCGCGATGGGGCCGGTCACCTCGGCGGGGGCGATTGCGCAAAGTCTGGCCGAAACGATGGCCGGATGCGCGTTGACGCAGTTGGAGCGCAGGGGTGCGCCGGTGGTGTTCGGCAACTTTCTGTCGTCGATGAGCCTTCGGTCGGGCAGCCCCACCTTCGGAACGCCGGAACCCGCGATTGGCAGTCAGGTGATCGGCCAGCTTTGCCGCCGCCTGAACCTGCCGCTGCGCTGTTCGGGGAATTTCACCACGTCAAAACTGCCCGACGCGCAGGCGATGATGGAAGGCACGATGTCGATGCTGGCTGCCGTCCATTGTGGCGCGAACTTCATCCTTCATTCGGCGGGTTTTCTGGATGGATTGCTCAGCATGTCGTATGAAAAATTCATGCTGGATGCAGATTTGTGCGGTGCGCTGCACAGCTATCTTGACGGCATCAAGGTCGATGACAACCAGCTTGCGATGGATGCCTTTCTCGAGGTCGGCGTGGGCAGCCATTTCTTCGGCTGCGGCCACACGATGCAGAATTATGAAACCGCCTTCTGGGACAGTGAATTGTCCGACAACGAGCCGTTCGAGAAGTGGGAAGAAGCCGGGTCTGCCGATGCAGCCACGCGCGCCAACCGGCTTTGGAAAAAGCGGCTGGCTGAGTTTGAGGCCCCGGCACTGGACGCGGGCATCCGTGACGGGCTGGACGACTTTGTGGCGCGGCGCAAGGCCGGGATGGCTGATGCGTGGTATTGAGTAAAAACAAGGCATTGGCTGAAAACGTGGCAATCAGAAATTGCCGCGCCCTCGCATCGTCGTGATTGCCTAATGTGTTCCTTATCGTCTAGGCTGGTGCCAACGCGGGGGGATACGCATGCAACTGACCGACAGCAAACTGATCGCGGCCGACCCGGCAACCGTCTGGGACGCCATTCTGGACCCTGAGGTTCTGATGCATTGTGTGCCGGGGTGCGAAAGCATGACCGGCACGCCCGAAACCGGCTTCGAAGCGGTGGTTGTGCAGAAGGTCGGCCCCGTAAAGGCGCGGTTCACCGGGGCGGTAACGCTTTCTGACATGGTGCCCGGCAAATCGCTGAAGATCGTCGGCGAGGGCAAGGGCGGCCCCGCAGGTTTCGCCAAGGGCGGCGCACAGGTCACGCTTGATGCAGCCGAGGGTGGCACTACCTTGACCTACACGGTCGAGGCGAATGTCGGTGGCAAGCTGGCCCAACTGGGCAGCCGGATCATCGACGGCTTTGCCAAGCGCATGGCGGACGAGTTTTTTACCCGCTTTCAGGCCGCAGTCGAGGGTCCCGGCCCCGAGGATGCGGTCGCGGATGGCGAGGGCGGGGAAAAGAAAAAAGGTTGGTTCAAGCGCCTGATCAGTTAGGCGTGCCGGACTGCAGTATGTCAGGGAGGACAGGAATGACAAAAGTCACGATGACCGTGAACGGCAAATCCGTCGCGGCAGAAACCGAGGGTCGCACACTGCTGTCGGCCTATCTTCGCGAAGGGCTGGGTCTGACCGGCACGCATATCGGCTGCGACACCTCGCAATGCGGGGCGTGCGTGGTGCATGTGAACGGGCAGGCCGTCAAGGCGTGTTCGGTCTTTGCGCAGGATGTGGCGGGCGCGGATGTGCGCACGATCGAGGGTATGGCCAATGCCGATGGCAGCCTTGGCGTGATTCAGCAGGCGTTCCAGACCCATCACGGGCTTCAGTGCGGTTTTTGCACGCCGGGGATGGTGATGTCGACCGCGGCTTTGCTGAAGGACAATCCAAAACCGACCGAGTCCGAAGTGCGCCATTATCTTGAGGGCAACATCTGCCGCTGCACAGGCTACCACAACATCGTCAAGGCGGTTCTGGCGGCCAGTGGTCAAGATGTAAGCGCAATCGCTGCGGAATAAATTCATAGGCTTACAGGGCGTTCTTGACGCTCTGCATCAGGGAGGATGACATGCCTAAAGACGGTGGCATCGGCGCCAGCACAGTGCGTCGCGAGGATATCCGGTTTCTGACCGGCAAGGGGCGCTACACCCACGACATCGACATTCGCGGGCAGGCTTATGCCGTGTTCGTGCGATCGGACGTGGCGAACGGCAAGATCAACAAGATTGATACGTCCAAAGCGATGGAAAGTCCCGGCGTCCTGGCTGTGATGACCGGCGAAGATTTTGTCGGCATGGGCGGCAACCCGGCGGGCTGGCTTATTCAAAGCCGTGGCGGCGAGACGATGAAGGAACCCAAGCGTCCGGTTCTGGCTCACGGCAAGGTGCGTCATGTCGGCGACGCTTACGCCGTGGTGGTGGCGGAAACCCTGGCGCAGGCGCGCGACGGGGCGGCCTTGATCGAGGCTGACATCACCGAGCTTCCCGCCGTGGTCAACATGGCCGATGCGGTGGCGAACCCCGCGAACCGCGTGCATGACGAGATCGAGAATAACGTCTGTTTCGACTGGGGCTGGATCGAGGATAACCGTGCCGCTGTGGATGCCGCCTTCAAATCGGCCCCGCATGTCACCACGCTGGAACTGGTCAACAACCGGCTGGTCCCCAATGCGATGGAACCGCGCGCGTCGATTGGCGACTATGATCCCGGAACGGGCGATTACAAGCTGATCACCACCAGCCAGAACCCGCACCTGTCGCGCCTGCTGATCGCGGCCTTTGTGATGGGTATTCCTGAAAACAAGCTGACTGTGATTGCGCCCGATGTAGGCGGCGGTTTCGGCTCCAAGATCTATCACTACGGCGAGGAGGCGGCGGTTCTTGCGGCCGCCAAGGCGCTGAACCGGCCGGTCAAATGGGTGGCCGAGCGCAGCGAAAGCTTCCTGTCGGATGCACATGGCCGCGACCATGTGACCAAGATCGAGCTTGCCTCTGACAAAGAGGGCAACTTCCTTGCCCTTCGCACCGAAACGCTGGCGAATGTGGGGGCATATCTGTCGAACTTCTCGACCGCGACGCCGACGTTCCTGCATGGCACGCTGATGTCGGGGCCGTATAAAACGCCGCTGGTTTATGTGAACGTCAAGGCGGTGTTCACCAATACCGCACCCGTCGATGCCTACCGTGGCGCGGGCCGTCCCGAGGCGACCTATTCGATCGAACGTGTCGTGGACAAGCTGTGTGACGAGCTGGGCCTTGATCCGCTGGAGGTGCGGCGCAAGAACCTGCTGACGCCGGATCAGTTCCCGTATCAGTCGCCGGTAGGCTTGGTGTATGATACCGGCAACTATCAGGCAACGCTGGATAAAATGCTGGAACTGGCCGATGAGGCGGGGTTCGAGAAGCGTGCTGCCGCCAGCAAGGCCAAGGGCAAGATGCGCGGCATCGGTTATTCCACCTGGATCGAGGCCTGCGGGATCGCGCCGTCAAATCTGGTCGGTGTGCTGGGCGCGCGGGTCGGGCTTTACGATGCCGCGACCGTGCGGGTGAATGCGACCGGCAACATCAGCGTGATGGTCGGCGCGCACAGCCACGGGCAGGGGCATGAGACGGTCTTTGCCCAGATCGTGGCCGATCAGTTGGGGATTGATGCATCGACCATCGACATCGTGCATGGCGATACGTCGAAGATTCCCTTCGGCATGGGTTCCTACGGGTCGCGGTCGCTTGCGGTTTGCGGCACGGCGATGACCCAGGCGGTCGACAAGATCATCGCCAAGGGCAAGAAGATTGCGGCCCATATGCTTGAGGCGTCCGAGGGGGACATCACCTTCGAGGATGGCAAGTTCAGCGTTGCGGGCACTGACAAGGCCAAGACATTTGGCGAGATCGCGTTCTCGGCCTATGTTCCGCACAACTATCCTCTGGAGACGCTGGAGCCCGGGTTGGAGGAAACCGCGTTCTACGACCCCGCGAACTTTACCTATCCCGCCGGCGCCTATGCCTGCGAAGTGGAAGTTGACGGCGACACCGGCGAGGTGACCATCGCCAGCTTCACCTGCGCCGATGATTTCGGCAATGTCATGAACCCGATGATCGTGAACGGTCAGGTGCATGGCGGGGTGGCGCAGGGTATCGGGCAGGCGCTGCTGGAATCGACCACCTATGATGATACGGGCCAGCTTCTGTCGGGGTCGTTCATGGATTATGCGATGCCACGCGCCGACAATCTGCCGATGTTCACGGTCGACCATTCCTGCAACACGCCCTGCACGCACAATCCGCTGGGCGTGAAAGGCTGTGGCGAGGCCGGTGCCATCGGGTCGCCCCCGGCGGTCGTGAATGCGGTGATCGACGCGCTTCACCGCGCCGGACATTCAAAAATCAGCCATATCGACATGCCCCTGACGCCGGCGCGCGTCTGGGCCGCGATGAACGAATAGGGGGCAGGGATGCACAACTTTGAACTCGTAAAACCGAAAAGCATCGCCGACGCGGTCAAGGCAATGGGCAAGGATGGCGCGCAGGCGTTGTCGGGGGGGCAGACGTTGTTGCCCACGATGAAAGCGCGGCTTGCGGCACCGGATGTATTGGTCAGTCTGACCGGCATCGCGGAAATGGTCGGCGTCTGCAAGGACGGTGATGCGGTGGCGGTGGGCGGGGCAACGCCGCACGCGGTGGTCGCCAAAGAGGCGGCGACGCTTTATCCCGCACTCGCGGCTTTGGCGGGCGGCATCGGTGATCCT
>JBGSRQ010000094.1:0-5698 GCA_041737515.1 Rhodobacterales bacterium
GCCCGTTGCCAGCGGCGGGCGTTATGATGCGCTGACCGCGGTTCTGGGGGCCGGTCAGTCGATCCCGGCGGTGGGCGGCATCATCCGGCCGGCTGTTGTAGCTGAGGTGCGGGCATGAAGATCGGTGTTCCGTCCAAGGGCCGGCTGATGGACCAGACATTCCAGTGGTTCAACGACCGGGGTATTGCCATGCGCCAGACCGGTGCGGAACGCTAGTATTCCGGCGCGGTGGATGGTATCGACGGCGTGGAACTGGTGCTGCTTTCGGCGGGCGAGATACCGCGCGAACTGGCGGCGGGGCGCATCCATACGGGCGTCACCGGGTCGGACATGGTGCGAGACCGGTTGGCGGGATGGCAAGTGCAGGTGACCGAACTGGCGCGGTTGGGTTTTGGCCAGGCCGATCTGATCATCGCGGTGCCGGGCGCGTGGATCGACGTGGACAGTCTGGATGATCTGGACGCGGCGGCGGCGGCATTCCGCGCCCGGCACGGTTTCCGGCTGCGGATCGCCACGAAATATCACCGCCTTGTGCGCGATTTCCTGACGGCGCAGGGCGTTGCCGATTACCAGCTGGTCGACAGTCAGGGGGCAACCGAAGGCACCGTGCGCAACGGCACCGCGGAAGCGATTGCCGACATCACCACCACCGGTGCCACCTTGCGCGACAACCATCTGAAGATCCTGCCGGACTCGGTCATTCACCAAAGCGAGGCCACGCTGTATCTGGCGCGTGGCGCGATCTGGGACAAGGCGGCCCAAGCGGCCCTGGCAGCGGTGTTGGGCCGTCTGGGCGTGGCCGCACCAAAGGGCAGCCTGGGTCGTTGACGACGGGCGTTCGCGCAGCACGCTTGAAACACATGACCGGCTGGGAACTGGATGCGTGATGCAGCTTTTTGCCTTGCCGCCTTTGCCGCAGTTCTGTCAGGGCCTGCCTTGGCGCAAAACTTTGCCACCGGTGAAGCCATCCGCGCAGCCCGTTCAGACAATACCGTGCGGGGCAGCATGGCCTGATCTGGGGCCCACACCAAGCTTGATGATGCCGCCGGCAGATCAAGTATGCCGGTAATGTCTGGGACTGGAACATCACCGGCGATACGGTGTGTTTCATCTACGGCCAAGGCCCGGCGACCTGCGAGTAGGTCAGAGTGGCGGGAGATCAACTGCCATGGATGCAGGACGGCGTGATCCGGGCACCGGCACGATCATATGGGGAGACTTCAACCGCTTCTGACGCCTAACGCAGCCCGATTTCTGCCAAAGCCAGTGCCAGTTCCGGGGGCAGGGCGTCTTCCTGCGCGCGCCCTTCGGGCAGATCGCGCGGGCTGTCGGAGGGATCGAGATAGCGCCACCCCTGAAACGGGCGACGGGGGGCGGCTTCGGTGCGGTGTATGGTTGCATCCAGCACGAATGCGCAGCGCAGGATGCCATCCTCGCCGCGCCGTTCCTCCAGCCGCAGGATGCGTTGGCGTGCAAGGATCAAACCCTTGATCACCCAATAGAGCGAGCCGCCATCAGTCACTTCGGCCTCACGCTTAGGCCACATACGGGTGACGTGAATGGCCGTGCCCGCGGGCCAGCGGTGCCGTTGGCTGGCCTGCCAGCCGGCGTGATCCTCGAGGGATTCGGACCCCACGCTGAGCTTCAGGATGTTGATGAACTTGGCCACGTTGCCCCCTTGGTTCAGATGGGCAAGTTAACGCATTCCAAGCGCCCGACAAGGTTGACCGACGCGGATGGGGGGCGTATCTTGCGTGTTCTGCCTTCAGACCCACAAATTCAAGGACTTCGCCCCATGACGCGATTCGCTGCACCCATTGCCGAAGCGATCTGGGACATGAAGTACCGGATGAAATCGGCGGATGGCACGGCGATTGATGCAACGGTCAACGATTCGTGGCGTCGCATCGCTCGGGCTTTGGCCGAGGTGGAGGCTGAGCCCGGCGTTTGGGAAGATCGGTTCCACGCCGCCCTTGACGGGTTCAAATTCCTGCCCGCAGGCCGCATCACGGCGGGGGCAGGCACCGGGCGGGCGGTGACGCTGTTCAACTGCTTTGTCATGGGCACCATCCCCGACACGATGCACGGCATCTTCGACGGGCTGAAAGAGGCCGCGCTGACCATGCAGCAGGGCGGCGGAATCGGCTATGATTTCAGCACCATCCGCCCGCGTGGGGCCGAGGTGAAGGGCGTGGCCGCCGATGCCTCTGGCCCGTTGTCGTTCATGGATGTGTGGGATGCGATGTGCCGCACGATCATGTCGGCAGGCTCGCGTCGCGGGGCCATGATGGCCACGATGCGCTGTGACCACCCCGATATCGAGGCGTTTATCGAGGCCAAGAAAGACCCCGCCCGTCTGCGCATGTTCAACCTTTCGGTTTTGGTGACGGACCCGTTCATGGCGGCGGTCAAAGCGGACGGGCCTTGGGATCTGACCTTTGGTGGCACGGTTTACCGCACCGTGCAGGCGCGCGATCTGTGGGCGCGGATCATGCGCAACACGTTCGAATTCGCGGAACCCGGTGTGATTTTCATCGACCGGATCAACGCGATGAACAACCTGAACTACTGCGAAACCATCGCTGCGACCAACCCTTGTGGCGAGCAGCCGTTGCCACCCTATGGCGCCTGCCTGCTGGGGTCGATCAACATGGCGGTGCTTGTGGCGGACCCGTTCGGCAAGGCGGCGACGCTGGACATCAAGGCGCTGGATGATCTGGTCCGCGTGGCCGTGCGGATGATGGACAACGTGGTGGATGCCAGCCGCTTTCCGTTGCCGCAGCAAGCCGCCGAGGCGAAAGCCAAGCGCCGCATCGGGCTGGGTGTCACGGGGCTTGCGGATGCCTTGCTGATGGTCGGGCTGCGCTATGGGTCCGAGGAAGCTGCCGCGCAGACGGAACGCTGGATGAAAGCCATCGCGCGGGCGGCTTACCTTGCGTCGGTTGACCTCGCCAAGGAAAAGGGGCCGTTCCCGCTGTTTGATGCCGAGGCATATCTGGCGACGGGCCACATGATGCAGATGGATGATGACGTGCGCGCGGCCATACGCCAGTTCGGTATCCGCAACGCGCTTTTGACCAGCATCGCGCCGACGGGGACAATCAGCCTTTATGCGGGCAACGTGTCGTCGGGGATCGAGCCGGTCTTTGCCTATGCCTATACCCGCAAGGTCCTGCAGAAAGACGGCACCCGGACCGAGGAAGAAGTCGTTGATTACGCGGTGCGGTTGTGGCGTGACCTGAAGGGCGACGCAGCCTTGCCCGATTACTTCGTGAACGCCCAGACCCTGCCGCCGCTGGATCATGTGCGCATGCAGGCCGCCGCGCAGAAATGGGTCGACAGCAGCATCTCCAAAACCATCAACTGCCCGGAAGATATCAGTTTTGACGATTTCCAGCAGGTCTACATGGCGGCATGGGATCAGGGCTGCAAGGGCTGCACCACCTACCGGCCGAATGATGTGACAGGTTCGGTCCTGAGCGTCTCTGACGCGAAAGAGGCGGTGCCGTCGGTTGCGCCCTCGCAAGTGGGCGAGGTTGTATATCTTTCCGAACCGCTTGACCGCCCTGCCGCCCTTGAAGGCCAGACCTACAAGGTCAAATGGCCGGGGTCGGAGCATGCGCTTTACATCACCATCAACGATATCATCATCGCGGGGCACCGCAGGCCGTTCGAGGTGTTCATCAACTCCAAGAACATGGAGCATTTCGCCTGGACCGTCGCGCTGACCCGGATGATCTCGGCGGTATTCCGGCGCGGCGGGGATATCTCTTTTGTGGTGGAAGAACTGAAAGCCGTGTTCGACCCGCGCGGTGGCGCGTGGATGGATGGCAAATACATTCCGTCAATGTTGGCTGCGATCGGTGGCGTGATCGAGCGGCATCTGGTGGATATCGGCTTTATCGAAGGCGAGGGGATGGGCCTGAAATCCGACCCCAAGGCGGATGTGGTGGCCATTGGCGGGCGGCCGATGAAGGCCTGTGACAGTTGCGGCGGTTATGACCTGCGGATGGTCGAGGGCTGCATGACCTGTGCATCCTGCGGTCAGTCGAAATGCGGCTAGGCTCTGCGGCGGCCGGACGTCAGCCGCGCGTCTGTGGGAATGTTGCAAAATAGCACTATGCGCAGGCGCACACAGCCGCTAATGCTGTGACAGGGTCGGGGGGCCATCTGACCGGGCGTATCATGTTCAAATTGTTGTCTGTGCTGCTTTTTGTTACCCTTTGCCTGACTGGCCCCACCCAAGCGCAAGACCGCCAAAAGCTGGGCATGGCGCGGCTGTTCACCAATGATTTCATCGGCGATGGCAAGGACCGCTGGCGCAGCGGTTCGTATTTCGTCAGCCAGTTGCGCGGTCCGGAATGGACGGGTGCGCTACCCCCAAATCCCGGCGAGGTGATTGAGCTTCGGTTCCGGACCGAGATCATCGCGCCGACATCGCTTTTGCGCAATGCGCCGCGCGATCGCCGCTATGCCGGTGTGCTTGGCTTTGGGTTGACCACCTATTTCGCGATCGGATCGTTGGACGCCAGCCTTGGTGCCGAAGTGGTGGCTACCGGCCGCCAATCGCTTGTCGGCGATTTTCAACGCGAGATTCATGGTGTTCTGGGCCTTGATCGCCCCCGGGTGCTGGATCAGCAGATCGGCAACGCCCTGCGTGGCGCCCTTCGTGCAGAGGTTGGCCGGGAGTTTCGGCTTGGCGAACGCCTTGCCCTACGGCCCTTTGTACAGGCGCAATGGGGTGTGGAAAGTCTTGTCCGGGTCGGTGGCGATCTGGTGATCGGGCGGTTCGGTCAGGGCGGCCTTCTGGTGCGCGATGATGTTACGGGTCAACGGGTCGAAGGCATCAGCGGCCCGGATGCCAAAGGCTTCAGCCTGGTCATGGGCGGTGATATCGCCCGGATCTTTGACAGCATCTATCTGCCGGACGGCGGCAAGGTCCGGCTTTCCGATAGCCGCAGCCGTTTGCGGGCCGGGGTGAACTGGCAGGGCAAGCGGTCCGAAGTGTTTTACGGCGTCACGTTTCTGGGCCGGGAGTTTGACGAACAACCACAGGATCAACTTGTCGGATCGTTGCGGCTGCGGCTGCGTTTCTGACACACTGTTGCGCCTTTGCCATAGCCAACATGAAGACCGCCTGTTAACCTTCGCTCAAGACTAAAAAAAAACGAGCAGGCAAAACAGGCAATGAACACGGGCTCTCGGGCTACGTTCGTCATATCCTGGTCACAGACGGAAACAGATGGCCTTCGGGCTGCACCCCTGGATGTTCTGGCCGTTGGCGTCGTATGGCGCTGGACGGGGCAGGCGACGCGGGTTGACACGTCACAAGGCGCATTGATTCTGGACGGGGCCGAGGGGGCAGCGGACCTTCGCAAACGCGTGGCGCGCATGGTGCGTCGGCTGATCGGCAATGCGGTCGGGGCAATGCCTGCGGCCGGGAAAGATGCCGACCAGTCGGCTTCGGACGAACCCGAACAGGGGTTCGTGCTGACGGACGGTCATCAAAGCTACAGCGTGACGCTGATTGATGTGCCCGATACCGGCACGAAGCTGGCGATGTTCTTTGGCGAACTGCCGCCGGCGAACCGTGACCTGTGGGTGGTGCGTGTGGCGATCGACCGCACTGTGCGCGCGCCCGGCGCGAGGGCTGCGGGCGGGGTGATCTGCTTTACCCCCGACACCGCCATTCGGACAC
>JBGSRQ010000385.1:0-3663 GCA_041737515.1 Rhodobacterales bacterium
CCCGCCGCCACCGAACGTGTTGCGACAGAACCCGCCGCGACAGACCCTGTGGCGACTGGGGCGGCGCCTGCCGTTGCCGCCTCGGCTCCGAAGGGTGCGATCTTCATGGGGCCCGAGAACGAGGTGATCCACCTTGCCCACGAAGCCCCGGCATGGGTCAAGGTGTCGCCCTTTGTCGCGATGCTTCTGGGTTTGGCGCTGGCCTATCAGTTCTACATCCGCCGCCCCGATCTGCCCGGCAAACTGGCCACCCAACAACGCCCGCTTTACCTGTTTCTGCTGAACAAATGGTATTTCGATGAGATCTACGGTTTTCTGATCGTGCGGCCCGCGTTGTGGCTGGCCTCGTTCCTGTGGAAGCGCGGTGATGGCGATGTGATCGACGGGTCGATCAATGGCGTGGCGCTTGGGTTCATCCCGATGATCACGCGGTTGGCGGGCCGGGCGCAATCGGGCTACATCTTCCATTACGCCTTTGCGATGGTGCTGGGGATCGGTGCGCTGATCACATGGATGACGCTGGGAGGGGCACGGTAATGGATAACCTGCTTTCCCTGATCACCTTTGCACCTGCGGTTGCGGCGACGATCCTTGCCCTGTTTCTGCGCGGCGATGATGAGGCCGCACAGCGCAATGCGAAATGGGTGGCACTGGCGGGAACGACGATTTCCTTTCTGTTGTCGCTGTTCCTTCTGGCGGGATTCGACCCCGAAAACACCGGATTCCAGTTCCTGGAAACCGGGCAATGGATTGTCGGGCTGCAATACAAGATGGGGGTCGACGGCATCTCGATCCTGTTCGTGATGCTGACCACGTTCCTGATGCCGATCACGATTCTGTCGTGCTGGAATGTAACATCCCGCGTCAAGGAATACATGATCGCGTTCCTGATGCTGGAGACGCTGATGCTGGGCGTTTTCTGCGCGCTCGACCTTGGTCTGTTCTATCGGTTCTTTGAGGCCGGGCTGATCCCGATGTTCCTGATCATCGGCATCTGGGGCGGCAAGGACCGCATCTATGCGTCGTTCAAGTTCTTCCTTTACACCTTTCTCGGCTCGGTTCTGATGCTGGTCGCGATGGTGGCGATGTATGTCGATGCGGGCACCACCTGTATCGGCGGCTGCGACATCAGCCTTCTGAACCACACGTTCAACTCCGATCCGATGATGTTGGGCGGGTTCACGATTGCGGGAGGGCTGCAGACGCTGCTGTTCCTTGCCTTCTTTGCCAGCTTTGCGGTCAAAATGCCGATGTGGCCGGTTCATACCTGGCTGCCCGATGCCCACGTTCAGGCGCCAACGGCGGGGTCGGTCGTTCTGGCGGCGATCTTGCTGAAGATGGGCGGCTACGGCTTTTTGCGCTTCAGCCTGCCGATGTTCCCGGTGGGGGCCGATGTGATGGGACCGCTGGTCTTGTGGATGAGTGCCATCGCGATTGTCTACACAAGCCTTGTGGCGCTTGCGCAAGAGGATATGAAGAAGCTGATCGCCTACAGTTCCGTGGCCCATATGGGTTACGTCACGATGGGCATCTTTGCCGCGAACCAGCAGGGCGTGGACGGCGCGATTTTCCAGATGATCAGCCACGGGTTCATTTCCGGCGCCTTGTTTCTGTGCGTTGGCGTCATTTACGACCGGATGCACACGCGCGAGATTGCGGCTTACGGTGGCCTTGTCAGCCGGATGCCCGCCTATGCCCTGGTGTTCATGTTCTTTACCATGGCCAACGTGGGTTTGCCGGGGACCAGCGGTTTCGTGGGCGAGTTTCTGACCCTGATGGGCATCTTTCAGGTCAACACCTGGGTTGCGGCTGTGGCCACCAGTGGCGTGATCCTGTCGGCGGCTTACGCGCTGTGGCTGTATCGCCGGGTGATGTTCGGCGATCTGGTGAAAGAGGCGTTGAAAACCATCAAGGACATGGACCGCCGCGAAAGGCTTGTCTTTGCACCACTGATCGCGATGACGCTACTTCTGGGCATCTATCCCAGTCTGGTGACCGACATCACCGGGCCGTCGGTCGGCGCGTTGGTAAGTGAATATCAGGCCGCCATTCCCGCGACA
Organism: Rhodobacterales bacterium; assembly: GCA_041737515.1. Lineage (GTDB taxonomy): Bacteria > Pseudomonadota > Alphaproteobacteria > Rhodobacterales > Rhodobacteraceae > JBBQZP01. The sequence continues at coordinate 2,061 of JBGSRQ010000385.1, forward strand.
GACCCGTCGCAACTGGCCGCGGAATAAGGGACGGACCATGAATTACGCAGATTTCCAGACCGTCCTGCCCGAGGTTGTTCTGGCCGCCTTTGCGATGATCGCGCTCTTGTTCGGTGTCTACACCGACAAGGACAAGTCCGCGGGCAAGATCGTCTGGGCCACGGTCGCGGTCTTTGTCGGCATCGCCTTCTGGATCGGGATGGGCGGCGAGGGGATGCGTTCGGCGTTCGGCGGCATGTTCACCGACGATCCGTTCGCGCGCTTTGCCAAGGTGGTGATCCTTGTATCCGCGGCGGCCGTTCTGGCAATGTCGGTCGATTACATGCAGCGCCGCGGCATCCTGCGGTTTGAATATCCGATCCTGATCACGCTGTCGGTGGTCGGCATGATGATGATGGTTTCGGCAGGTGACCTCATGTCGCTGTATATGGGGTTGGAACTGCAATCGCTGGCGCTTTATGTGGTGGCCTGCTTGCGGCGCGACAGCCCGAAATCGACCGAGGCCGGGCTGAAGTATTTCGTCTTGGGCGCGCTGTCGTCGGGACTTTTGCTTTACGGCGCGTCGCTGACCTATGGCTTTGCCGGCACGACCCTGTTTTCTGGCATCCTGTCGACGCTGGCTTCGGGCGAGGTGCCATTGGGGCTGTTGTTCGGGTTGGTGTTCATGATCGCCGGCATCGCCTTCAAGGTGTCGGCCGCCCCGTTCCACATGTGGACGCCCGATGTGTATGAAGGTTCACCCACGCCGGTTACCGCGTTCTTTGCGACCGCGCCAAAGGTGGCTGCAATGGCGCTGCTGGCACGTCTGGTGCAGGACGCGTTTGGTGCAGTGCCGGGGGACTGGGGGCAGGTGCTTGCGGCCCTGTCGGTGGCGTCGATGTTTCTGGGCGCGATTGCGGCCATCGGGCAGCGCGACATCAAGCGGCTGATGGCCTATTCTTCCATCGCACACATGGGCTTTGCGCTGATGGGTCTGGCGGCGGGCACGGCGGGCGGGGTGCAGGCGACGCTGATCTACATGACCGTCTATGTCACGATGAACGTCGGCACATTCGCCTTCATCCTGTCGCTGGAGCGGGACGGCAAGCCGGTGACCAGCATCGACGCGCTGAACATGTTCTCGAAGAAGGAACCCTTGCGCGCGCTGGCCATGCTGGCGCTTTTGTTCAGCCTTGCGGGTGTGCCGCCGTTTGTGGGTTTCTTCAGCAAGTATTACGTTCTGCGCGCGGCGGTGGATGCCAACATGACATGGCTTGCGATTGCCGGGGCCATCGCTTCGGTGATCGGGGCGTTCTATTACCTGCGCATCGTTTTCTTCATGTATTTCGGCAAAGAGGCTGACGGCGTTCAAAGCCGCATGGTGCCCGCGCAGTGGCTGTTGATGATGGGCTCGGCGGCGGTGATGCTGGTGGGCATCGTCAACCTGTTCGGGCTTGAACCGCTTGCAGCCGTCGCGGCAGAAGCGCTTGTCCGCTAAGCCCGCATGGCCCGAAGGGGTGGCGCGGCATGTGCTGGCATCGGTCGGCAGCACCAATGCCCATGCGCTGACCCTGGGCGCTCCGGCCTGGGTTCTGGCGGGCGAACAGACGGCAGGGCGCGGGCG
>JBGSRQ010000486.1:0-6874 GCA_041737515.1 Rhodobacterales bacterium
CAGGGTCTGGACGGCGAACCGGGCCTGTCACGCCTGACGCTGACCGCCTTGGGCGGCGATGCGGGCGGCCCGGTGCTGGACGGATCGGGTGCGGTGGTGGGGATGCTGCTGCCACGGGTCACGGGCAGTGCGCGTCAGTTGCCCGGCGACGTGGCATTTGCGGCCAATGTTGGGGTTTTGACCGACGCCCTGACAAAGGCCGGCGTCACGCCCACCGCAGCCTCGCCTACCGGCGCGCTGGCGCCCGAGGATCTGACCGCACTGGCGGTGCCGATGACGGTGCTTGTATCGTGCTGGAACTGATCAGTTGCGCCAGAACCGCACCATGAACAGAACATAGACCGACAGCAACTCCAGCCGCCCAACCAGCATTCCGGCGATCATCAGCCATTTCGCCCCGGCGGGAAAGCCGTCTACCGCCCCCGTTGGCCCCACCTCCGGGCCAAAGGCAGGGCCGACGTTGGCAATCGCCGTCCAGGCGGCGGTGATCGCGGTTTTCGTGGTAAGCCCGGTCAGCGACAGTCCCACGGCCAGCACCCCGAAGCTGAGGATAAACAGCGTGAAGAACACGATCACCGAATTGGTGATGTCATCGCCCACCTTCTGCCCCTGATAACGCACTGCCATCGAGGCATTGGGGCTGTGCAACCGGCGGACCTGGATTCGGATTGCGCCGAACAGGATCAGATAGCGGAACACCTTGACCGAACATCCCGTGGATGACGTGCAGCCCCCGATCAACCCTACGATGATCAACACGACCAGCGGGAACGGCCCCCACGCGCTAAGGTCGACCGATGCAAAACCGGTGCCGGAAAAGGTCGACACAACGTTGAACGTCACCTCACGCAGTGTTTCAAACAGAGGTCTGTCAAACTGGATGATCTCATACCCCGCGACCGCCACGATTGCATAGCCGTTCCAGCGCAGATAGGCCCGCACCTGCGCATCGCGCCACAACGGCCCGATCTGCCCTTGCCAGAGTTGCACAAAGCGGATGAACGGCATTGACGCCAGCAGCATGAACACCACTGCCGCATATTCTCGCGCCCCGATATAGGGGCCGAAACTGGCGTCATTGCTGGAAAACCCGCCCGTCGATACGGTGGTCAGCGCGTGAACCGTGGCGTCAAAGCCGGTCATTCCAAGGGAAAAATAGGTCAGGCCGCAGGCCAGCGTCAGCAGCAGATATATCTGGATCAGCGCGGTCGAGATATCCAGCGCGCGCGGCAGGATCTTGCCCAGCGTATCAAACCCTTCGGACCGGAAGAACTGCATCCCGCCCACCTTCATCACCGGCAGAAAGATCATCGCGACGATCACGATGCCAAGGCCCCCCAGCCATTGCAGAAGGCCCCGCCACAGGTTCGCCCCGCGCGGCAGATTGTCGATCCCGACAATCACGGTGGTGCCGGTGGTGGTCATACCCGAGACAGCCTCGAACATTGCATCGGTGAAACGCAGCCCCGGCGCCCCGATGATCAGCGGAAGCGAGCCGAACAAGGGCATAGCCACCCAGACGCCCGTCGTCAAAAGGAACGACTGCTGCAGCGTCAACCCGCCGCCGCGCCCGTTCGAACAGGCAATCGCCAGCACCGTGCCGAACAGGATGCAGACAGCCCCGGATTCCAGAAATGCCTGCCAGTTCGGATCATCTCGCAGGTAATCGGCACCCATCGGCACCGCCATCAGCGCACCCAGCGTGGCCACAAGAAGGCCGATCACATATCCGACGGGGCGAAGGTCTATCATGGGCAGCAGGCTTCGCAAAGCGATGGGTGCGTGTCAACGCCGGAACGGGGGCAAGTGCGATTGAGGGGCGTGATGCGGGTCGTGCACGTTACCGCCGCCAGAAATTCGGCACCAACACCACGAAAAGCGCCAGAAGCGCCACCCGGCCCAGAAGCATCGTGAAGATCAGTATCCATTTTGCAGTCAGCGGAAAATCAACAAACGTGCCCGTGGGCGCGATGGCAGGGCCGACGCCGTAGCCGATATTGCCGATCGAACACCAGACCGCGAACAGCGCCGATTCCATATCAACCCCGGTCAGGGTCATCGCGACGCTCAGCACCCCCAGCGCCAGAATATAGGCGGTGGCAAAGAACATCAGCGCGTTCATCGTGGGCGCATCGACCCTGCGGCCGTCATAGCGCACCGGGATGATCTGGTTGGGCGAATGAATCTGACGTATCTGCGTGCCAATGGCTGACAACATGATCTGCACCCGGAACACGCTGAGCGCACCCGAACTTGACCCCGAACAGGCCCCGATCATGCCGACGATGAAGGCGACGATCAGCCCGAAACTGCCCCATGCGGAAAAGGTGCCCGAGAAGAATCCGGTGCCGGTAAAGACCGAGATGATGTTGAACATCGCCTCACGCAGCGTGGGCTCGAAGGCCGCGTCCGATGTCGCCAGCCGCCAGATCACAACCAGAGCCACCGCATAGACGATCCAGCGGAGCAGCGCCTGCACCTGCTTGTCGTGCCAAAGCGCCGCGGATGTGCCGCTGACCATCTGAACATACCGCACATAGGGCAAGGCCCCCAGCACCATGAACAGCGACCCCGCATATTCCGCCGCACCGCCTGGATACTTGCTGAACGACAGATCGGTCGGCGCGAAACCGCCCGTGGCAATGCTGGCCATGCCCATCACCACCGCATCCAGCAAGGACATGCCGATCATCCGGTACGTCACGATGCAGGCCACCGTCAGCGCAGCATAAACGGCCAGCAGCGAAAGCGCGATGTCCGAAGCGCGAGGAAGCAGTTTCCCAAAGGTATCATAACCCTGCACCTTGAAGAACTGCATCCCGCCAACCCGCATCACCGGCAGAAAGATCATCGCGACAAAGGCAATGCCAAGGCCGCCGATGGAATTCATCATGCCGCGCCACAGGTTCATGCCGGGCGGCAACTTGTCCAGCCCGACAATCACCGTGGCCCCGGTTGTGGTGATGCCCGAGACGGCCTCGAAATAAGCATCGGTAAAGGACAGGCCGGGCGCCCCGTTGACAAAGGGCAAGGCGCCAAACAAGGGCATGCAAACCCAGGCCCCCAGTGTCAGCAGATAGGCTTGCCGGATGTCGAACTCGCGCCCCAGCCCGTTGCGCGCCGCGAAGGCCACCAGCATCCCGACGCCCGCCGTGATCGCCGCTGATTCGGTGAAGGCATCTGCATTTCCCGATGCCGCGAAAAAATCCAGCGTTCCGGGAACCAGCATCAGGCCACCCAGCGCCACAAGCATCAGTCCGATCACATAAGCAGCGGGGCGCAGGTCAAGCATGATGCGCGAAGCCATGTTCCGGGCCGCGCAAACTGTCAAGCCTTGGCGCCGGATACGCCCCTATCCGACGTGGAACAACGTCCCGAAAAGGCGCGGATCAAGGCTTTCCTGCGCAAATGTGGTCCCTTGCGTCAGCAGGCTGACGGCGTCATGGCTGTGCAGGCTTTCCTGATGGCTGGCCAGCACGCGGAAATCACCAATCCGGCTGTCTTCCAGCAATTGCGCACAAAAGCTGCGGGCCGCATCTTCAACAAAGATCGGGTTCGCGGCGTTCAGCTCGGCAAACGCCTGTTCATCCTCGCGCTTGACCATGACCTGCGTTTCGGTCGGCACACCGCGACGGGCAAGCTCGATCAGGTCTTCGAACCACAGGCAGTCATCCCCCACCACCTGCACCGAGATCCGTGCGACCGAGCGTTGCGAATGTGGTGTCGCAAGCTGACCGCGCGTGCGGCGGGCGTGTTCGGAAAGTTCCAGCGAACAGGGGCATGTGCTGGAATAGACGTAATCCAGATGCATGATCTTCTTGCGATGGCCCGCCTGTTCCACCAGTTCCAGCGCGATATCGTAATACTGCCAGCCCGACAGGCCCGAGCGCAGGCTTTCCACCTTGACCGGAAAGGACAGGCGCATCTGGATGCGGGCGTCAAAACTTTCCAGATCGCGCTTGTAATCCTCCAGCGCCGCCTCGATCACCTCGAAGCTGAACTGCTTTTCGGCATGGACATAGAACGACCGCATGATGCGGCTCATGTTGATGCCTTTTTTCTCGGCTTCCAGACTGACGGTGCCGGTGACGCTGGTTTCCAGCGTCAGATCTCCGTTTTCGCGCGTGTGATAGCGGATCGGCAGGCGGAAGTTCGAGATCCCGACATGCTGAATCTGTGTTTTGGAGCCGACGATAAGGCTTGCAGGGCCGTTCTGCAGATCGGGCAGAGTGTCCTTGTAAACCGCATCGGCGCGGAAATCGGCGGGATAGTCGCGCGCCAGTTCGGGGTAGCCGTCACCGACCAAAGCACGCGCGGCGGGGTCAATCTCGGCCATTTCGGCATCGCTGGCGCGGTGCGCCCACAGGCGAAGGGTCGCCATCGCGGCCTCGGCCTCGGCACGGCTGGGTTTGCGGTCCATGTCCGGTGTGTGAATGTTCATCGCGTCCCCCAAGCCGTTCTGCGCCGCCCCAGCATGTAGGCGTGCGCGCGGGATTTCCAACCCTGTCCGACACTATACGCACGAAAGCGTCAGCGGATCACGCTTTTCAGGCGGCATCCAGTGCCGCCATAAGATCGCCGATCAGATCGCCCGCATCCTCCAGCCCGACCGACAGCCGCACAAGGCCCGGGGTGATGCCCAAGAGCGCCTTTTGATCGTCGGGCAGGCGCTGGTGGGTTGTGGTCGCAGGATGCGAGGCAATCGACTTTGCATCACCAAGGTTGTTCGAGATCTTGATGATCCGCAACGCATTCAGCGCCCGGAACGCGGCCGCCTTGCCGCCCTTGATGTCAAACGTCACAATCGTGCCGCCCGACCCCATCTGATCCATCGCAAGTGTATACTGCGGGTGGGATTTAAACCCCGGAAAGATCACGTTCGACAGCTTGGGATGCCCCTCGATCGCTGCCGCAACCTGCGCCGCCGTTTCGGCCATCGCGCGGCACCGCAGATCCAGCGTGACCATTCCGTTCAGCATGATCCACGCGGTAAACGGGCTCATCGACCCGCCGGTGTGCTTCATGTAGGGCTCAACGGTGTTGCGGATGAATGCGCGCGTGCCGCAGATCACGCCACCCAAAGCGCGGCCCTGCCCGTCGATATGCTTGGTCGTGGAATAGACGATCACATCCGCGCCCTGATCCACCGCGCGCGAGAACACCGGCGTCGCAAAGACGTTGTCCACAATCACCAAAGCTCCCGCGTCATGCGCAATCCGGGATACTGCCCTGATATCAACCAGTTCCAGCGTGGGGTTCGACATGGACTCGAAGAATACCGCCTTAGTTCCCGGAACCACGGCCTTTTTCCACTGATCCAGATCAGAGCCGTCCACGAAGGTAACCTTTACTCCAAACCGCGTCAGCACTTCCTCAAGCACATAAAGACACGACCCGAACAGCGCGCGTGCCGACACCACATGATCCCCCGCCCGCAACATCGCGGTCAGCGCGCCCGACACCGCCGCCATGCCGCTGGCCGTCGCAAAGGCATCTTCGGTGCCTTCCAGCGCGGCGATGCGTTCCTCGAACATCCGCGTCGTGGGGTTGCCGTAGCGGGCATAGATGAACTCATCCTCGCCCGCCTTCACAAAGCGCGCCTCGGCGGATTCGGCGTCGGGGTAGACAAAGCCCTGCGTCAGAAAGATCGCCTCGGCCATCTCGCCATACTGGCTGCGGCGGGAGCCTTCATGCACCAGTTTCGTGCGGGTTTTCCAGTTGTCGGTCATCGCGCGCCTCGCCGATAAAAAAACCCGGACACCATCCAGAGGCGCCGGGGGGGACCCGATCAGACCTCTTTAGCGGTTTGTTTAACGTGGCCCGCAATCCGGTAACAAAGCGCCACGGGGAATGAAATACGCCTGAAAGCCGGGCGGGTCAACGCCCCAGATCAAGGGGGTTTGCGGGGGCGCCACACTATATCTGGGCAAACATCGTCACATATCGGTCACTGGCATGTCATGCAGACTTTGCACCTGTGGCTTATGTCCCAAGGCAGATGCTGCAGCGCCGCATGGGACCAGACCATGACAATTCTTGCCGTCAATGCCAAAGGATGCGACCCCGTTCCAACCCGCCCTTTGCACCGCGCGCTGGAGGGGTTGGCGCGTCGTACGCCGGTCACAATCCTGCTGCACGGCTTTCGCTACACGCCCGATCATCCAGACCACGACCCGCACCGCTTCATCTTTGCCGCACATTCGGACGAGCCCGTCTTGCGCAATCCGTCCTGGCCCCGGCATCTGGGCTATGGGCGCGGCATGCCGGGGGGGCTGTGCATCGGCTTTGGCTGGAATGCCTGTGGCACGATCTGGCATGCCAATGTTGAGGCGTTGCGGGCTGGCGAAGCGCTGGCGAACCTGATCGGCCAATTGCGGGCGGCAGGAATGGGGCCGGTGAACATTCTGGCCCATTCGCTGGGCGCGCGGGTGGCTTTGGCGGCGCTTGCGCCGTTGGCCGCAGGCGATGTCGGGCGGATCATCTTCCTGACCGGGGCCGAGTACCTGAGTGTTGCCGAAACCGCCCTTGCCACCCCGGCGGGTCAAGCGGCAGAAGTGCTGAACATTACCAGCCGTGAGAATGATCTTTTTGATTTTCTTTACGAATCCGCAACGCTGTGGCGCGGCCCGACGCTTGGCGCGGGCCTTGAGTCCCGCCGCTGCGTAACTCTGCAAATCGACCATACCGCGCATTGCGAAGGCTTGCGGGTGCTGGGCTTTCCCACCGCCGCGCCAAAGAATCGCATCTGCCACTGGTCCAGCTATCTGCGCCCCGGCCTGTTCCCGCTGTACCGCGCTTTCCTGCGCGAGCCGCAAACCCTGCCCCTTGAACTGCTGCGCGCCCATCTGCCTACCGAGGTGCAGCCGCGCTGGTC
>JBGSRQ010000102.1:0-14437 GCA_041737515.1 Rhodobacterales bacterium
GCCGTCTGGTCCCGCGCCATCTGGTCCCGCCCCAACCCCCGAAGTGCAGGCGCCCAAGCGGGGTCGCCGCAGGCTCATTCTGGGCGGGATCGCGGTGGCGATCCTCGTTGCGGCCGGGAACTATGGCTATGGCTGGTGGACCGTTGGGCGCTTTATGGTGCGCACGGATGACGCTTATGTGCAGGGCGACATCGCAGCCATCGCGCCCAAGATCCAGGGCTATGTCGAAGAGATTCGGGTGACCGAGAACCAGCGCGTTGCTGCAGGCGATGTCATCGCGCGGCTGGACGATGGTGACTACCGCATCGCGCTGTCCACCGCGCAAAGCCGCGTGGAAAGCCAGCGCGCTTCGCTGGTTCGCATCGAGGCGCAGATCAAGGCGGCCGAGGCGGGCGTAAGCGTCGCGCGGGCGCAGAAACTTTCAGCCGAGGCTTTGCTTCACAACGCGGACTTGACCGCGGCGCGGCAGCGCGCACTGGTGGCCGGAAAGTCCGCAGCACAAGCACAGCTCGACAACGCGGAATCCGCGCTGCAACAGGCGCAGGCGGCGAGCAACGGGGCCGACGCACAAATCGCCAGCGCCGAAGCGAATGTGGCGGTTCTGCACGCGCAATATGACGAGGCCGCCAGCCAGATTCAGGCGCTGACGCTGGCCGTCGATCAGGCACGGCGCAATCTTGACCTGACCATATTACGGGCACCCTATGCCGGCGTCGTGGCAAACCTTGGGGTGGAGCGGGGCAACCTTGTGTCACCCGGCCAGCGCCTTGCCGCCATCGTGCCGGTCGATAAGCTTTACATCGAGGCCAACTACAAGGAGACCCAGCTTGCGGGCATCGCGCCCGGCGCGCTGGTTCATGTTTCGGTCGATGCGTTGCCCGATGCCGCGTTCGAGGGGCATGTGGCATCGGTCGCACCGGCGACGGGTGCGCTCTTCTCGATCCTGCCACCGTCCAATGCGACTGGCAACTTCACCAAGGTCGTGCAGCGCGTGCCGGTGCGCATCGACCTTCCGGCGGACGTGTTGGCCGATGGCCGGTTGCGCGCCGGGCTGAGCGTGGTTGTCGAGGTCGACAGCCGCAACCCCGGATTGAAGTAGCACCATGTCCGCCGCCGTCGAGGAACGCATGCCTGCCAAACGCCTTTTCGCCTTTCTGGCGATGGTCTTCGGCATGTTCATGGCGATACTGGACATCCAGATTGTCTCGGCCTCGCTGGCCGAGATACAGGCCGGTCTTGGCGCAAGTTCGGATGAAATCTCGTGGGTGCAGACCTCTTACCTCATCGCCGAGGTCATCATGATTCCGCTGTCGGGGTTTCTGGGCCGAATGCTCTCGACACGGGTGCTGTTCACCGTTTCGGCAGCCGGGTTCACCGCCGCCTCGTTCCTGTGCGCCACGTCGGGCAGCATCAACGAGATGATCCTGTGGCGGGCCGTGCAGGGCTTTCTGGGGGGTGGCATGATCCCTTCGGTTTTTGCCGCCGCGTTCACCATCTTTCCAAAGTCAAAGCAGGCCATTGTCTCGCCCATGATCGGCCTTGTCGCGACGCTGGCACCGACCATCGGGCCCACTATCGGCGGCACGCTGAGTCATGCCTTCTCGTGGCACTGGCTCTTTCTTGTCAACTTGCCCTTCGGCATCGCGGTCGCGATCTCTGCCTGGTTGCTGATCGACTTTGACAAGCCGGACCGCCGGCTTTTCAGCCGTTTTGACTGGTGGGGGTTCGGTGCGATGGCGCTGTTTCTTGGCTCGCTTGAATATGTGCTGGAAGAGGGGCCGACCAATGACTGGTTTCAGGATCGCGCGGTGCTGATCATGGCGGTGCTGATGACGGGGGGGGCGCTGGTGTTCTTCTGGCGTGCTTTCACGCGGGACGAACCGATCGTCGACCTTGGTGCGTTCCGTGACCGGAACTTCGCCTTCGGATCGCTCTTTTCGTTTGTTCTGGGCGTCGGGCTTTACGGGCTGACCTACCTCTACCCGCTGTATCTTGGCCGCATCCGGGGCTACGACAGCCTGATGATCGGCCACACAATGTTCGTGTCGGGCCTTGCGATGTTCTGCACGGCCCCGATCGTGGGCTTCCTGTCCCGCAAGGTCGATCTGCGTCTGCTGATGCTGGTAGGGTTCCTTGGGTTCGCCCTTTCCACCTGGATGCTGACTGGTCTGACCTCGGACTGGGATTTCTGGGAGCTGTTGGTGCCGCAGACGCTGCGGGGCATTTCGCTGATGATGAGCATGGTGCCGATCAACAACCTTGCCCTCGGCACCCTGCCGCCCGAACGGCTGAAGAACGCGTCGGGCCTTTACAACCTGACACGCAACCTTGGGGGGGCCGTGGGGCTTGCGCTGATCAACACGGTGCTCGCGAACCGTGGGGCGCTGCACTACGAGCGGTTGGCAGAGACGGTGAACTGGTCCAACCCCAATGTGATGGCGCAGATGGAAACGATGCAGCGTGCCCTGAGCGCGCAGGGTCTGGACGGAGAACGAGGGGCGCTTCAGCAAATGATCGGACAGGTCACGCAACAGGCAACGGTGATGTCCTTCATCGACGTCTTCACGATCCTTGCCGCGCTCTTTGCCTCGCTTGCGGTTCTGATCCTTGCCCTGAAGAAACCCGCTCCGCGCGGGGGGCCTGCCGCTGCGCACTGAAAGAATTGCAAAGGGCCTCGTCTGATCCCCAGGACTGTATCCGCTTTTGGCGTTGGCCGGACGTTGCCGGTGTGAAACCGGACAAACCGCTTGGCAGCAAAGCGGGACGAAGCGGCGCCACAGATCAACCTCGACTTCACCTGTCATAACGAGTGGCGATGGGTTCCGACTCTTCCGGCGAAGGTCGCTTCAGGAAGATCAATGGCTTCAGGTGCCATCATTCTGCAAGCCATTAAGCGCCGGTTAAGGTTCGCCGCACATCCCCAGCACCATGATATACACGCAACGCGCCTTTGCCTTGACCCTGCTGACGTTTCTGGGCTTTCTTCTGGCCGGACCGCTTTACGCGCAGAGCCGGCCGCTGGATGTGGATCAGGCGTTCCGTCTGACCGAGTCGGATCTTGCCGAGGGCGCACGAAGTTTCCGGTTCGACATCGCGCCGGGCTACTATCTTTACCGCGAGAATTTCCGCGCCGTCACGGTCGATGGCGCAGAGTTGCCTTTGGAAATGCCACCTGCGGAGCAGAAGGACGATCCGAATTTCGGCCCGGTCGAGGTGTATCACGGTAGTGTAACCCTGACGCTTTCATCTCCGGAAACCGAATTTACCCTGTTCTGGCAGGGTTGCAAGGAAGACAGCGTCTGCTATCCGCCGCAAAGCAGGGTCATTGCAGCCACGGCCGGACGGGACGCATCCGATCCGGCAGGCGGCTTCACCATGGCCGGGGATGCGCCTTCTTCTCTGGAAGATGGCGCCCGGTTGACGCTCGCCAGCGAACCGGGGCTGCTGGAAGATCTGTCGCAGCGCGGCGGGGTTATGCTGGTGTTGGCCGGGTTTCTTGGCTTTGGCGTGATGCTGTCCTTCACGCCCTGCGTCCTTCCGATGATCCCGATTGTCGCGGGCATGGTGATCGGCCAAGGCCAGCGCACTTCTGCGCGTCGTGGCTTCATGCTGAGCGGGGTTTATGTGCTGGCGATGGCGACGGCCTTTGCGGCGCTTGGCGGTGTTGCGGCATGGTCCGGGCAAAACCTGCAACTGGCCCTGCAAACCCCGGCCGTGCTGACAGTCGGGGCCGCCCTGTTCGTGTTGCTGGCGCTGGCGAGTTTCGGACTGTTCGAACTGGCATTGCCGCAGGCGCTGACCGCCCGGCTAAGCCGGTTGACAGGGCGACGCGGGTCTGTCGGCGGCGCGGCGCTCCTTGGAGCAAGCTCGGCTTTGATCGTCGGGCCTTGCGTGACCGCGCCGCTGGCGGGGGCGCTGCTCTATATCGCGCAAACCGGTAATGTGGTGTTGGGGGCGGCGGCTCTGTTCACGCTTGGGCTTGGACAGGGCTTGCCACTGCTGGCCGTGGGGGTGTTTGGTCCGCAGATCCTGCCGCGCACCGGGGCGTGGATGGGGCTGGTGCGCGTGGGTTTTGGCGTGATGTTCCTTGGTCTCGCGATCTGGCTGATGGGCCGCGTGTTGCCCGGACCGGCCGTGCTTGCCCTGTGGGCGGCGCTGCTGACCGGAACCGGAGTTGCGATCTGGCAACGCGGTATGGCGCCATTGGGAGCGATTCTCGCGCTGGCCGGGGTGGTTCAGGGGGTGGGCGCCGGCGTTGGATCGGGCGATCCTCTGGCACCATTGGAACCGTTGGTTGCCCGTGCGGCTTTGACCACCCCAACAGACGGAGCCGGAACTTCGGCCTCAAATTCAGCGGCCACCTTTGCCACGGTCCGCACGCCAACGGCACTGAAATCCGCATTGCAGGCAGCAGAAGGCCCGACGCTGGTCTATGTCACTGCCGACTGGTGCACCATCTGCCGCACCATCGAGCGTGGCCCGCTGGCGGATCAGGCGGTTGTCGCTGCACTGGAGCCGTTGACGCGGATCAAGGTGGATGTGTCGGACTTCGGCGCCGACAGTCAGGCGCTGCTGAACCAGCTCGCCTCGGTCGGGCCACCGACGATGGTCTTTCTTGACGCCATGCACGCCGAGCATTCCGGCACCCGCCTGATCGGCGAGATTGACAGTGCCGCGCTGCTGCACTCGGTCGATGAGGTGCTGCCTTGAATTCGGTCACCCTTGGACCGCTGGTGTTCGAGACCGGGCGCTTTGCGGCCGTGCTGGGCATTGCGGTGCTGTTCCTGGCATCGGCGCTTGCCGACCGGCTGGTTCTGCGACATCGGCAAGGGGCAGCGCCAGCAACAGGACCAGCGGCCCCCATGGTCTCGGCGGCTGTATGGCCGGTGTTTGTGGCCTGGGTGCTGTTCGCTCGCCTGGGCTGGGTCGCGTTGCACTGGTCGGATTACGCCGTGCAATCAGTCGATATCCTGCGGTTCTGGCAGGGCGGTTTCGCGATTGAGTGGGGCTTTGCCGCGGCCCTTGCCGTGATGGGCTGGCAGGTCTGGCGCCGCCGCACAATCGTCGTTCCGCTGGTGCTGACCTGCGGGGCGGCTTCAGCGGCTGGCGGATTGGCCTTGCTGCTGCTGACCGATGTCCGGTCGCTGACGCTGCCGGATCTGGTGCTTTCCGATCTTTCGGACCTGCCGGTTTCGCTGATCCACCCCGAAGGCGCGCTGGTCGTCAACCTCTGGGCAAGCTGGTGCCCACCCTGCCGCCGCGAACTGCCCATGATGGTCGAACGGGCCAGCAGCGCGGGCGCACCACGTTTCGTCTTTGCCAATCAAGGCGAAACGCCCGCACAGGTGAAATCCTTCCTGACCCGCGCGGGGCTTGGCCCCGATCATATCGCGCTGGATCCCGGCTACGGGCTGATGGGTGCTCTGGATGCGGCAGGCCTGCCAGTGACGCTGTTTTTCGACGCCGATGGCCAACTGGTCGCATCGCATGTCGGAGAGATTTCGCGCGCGGACCTTTCGCGCAGGATGAAAGAACTGACAGGAGAATCCGAATGACCCCTTTTCCCAACCCAAGGCGCAAAGCCTTTGTGTCGGGCCTCGCATTGCTTCTGGCGCTGGCAGGCTGCGCTGCCCCGCCGGGGTCGGATGCAGCGTCGCAGACCCCGACCGGCCTGACTCCCGAGGTGCTGTCGCTTTATCAGGCGATGCCCGATGGCGAGCACACCATTCCTGGCGTCAATCCGAAATACCTGTCGGCCGAAAAGGCCCGGCAAGAGGTGGATTATTACGCCCCCCATCCGCCCGGAACGATCATCGTCGATCCCGAGGCGCGATTTCTGTATCATGTTCTGCCCGGCAACCGCGCGATGCGGTATGCTGTCGCGGTGGGGCCGGATGGCTATGCCTTTTCCGGCGAGGCCACAATTCCCTTTCAGCGCGACTGGCCCGGTTGGCGGCCAACCGACAACATGATTGCCCGCGATCCCGGGCAATATGCCCAATATGCCGATGGCCTGCCGGGCGGGTTGCAAAACCCGTTGGGCGCGCGCGGGCTGTATCTGTTCCGGAGCGGGCGCGACACCTATTACCGCATCCACGGCACGTCCAATCCCTCGTCGATCGGACACGCGACATCGGCCGGCTGCATAAGGCTGTATAACCAGGATATCGTCCACCTGGCCGAACAGACCGCACCGGGTACCCGCGTGATCGTGGTGAAAAAATCCGAAACCGGCAAATGGACCACCCCCCCGGAAGATCTTAACAACGGAGTTCCTGCATGACCCTGATCCCCACCCGATCCACTGCGCACCGCGTCATCGTGACCCGACGAAATCTGATGACCCTTGCCGCAGCGGCAGGCGCCACAACGATCCTGCCTTTGCGCGTGTTTGCGCAGGACCCGTCCCTCACGCCCGAGGCGGTTCTGCGCGACCCCGACGCCCCGATGCTTGGCAACCCACAGGGCGACGTGACGGTGGTGGAATATTTCGACTACCAATGCCCGTTCTGCAAGCGGATGCACCCGGCGCTGACCAACGTGGTGGCACGGGACGGCAAGGTGAGGCTGGTGATGAAGGACTGGCCGATCTTCGGCGCGCCTTCCGTCTATGCCACGCAATTGGCGCTGGGGGCGCAAAGCCTTGGCCTGTACGAACCCGCCCATGCCGCGTTGATGGCGACCGAGGGCCGCCTGACCGAACAACAGATTGACGCCGCCTTGTCACCCGTGGTCGACCCCTCGAAGGCATTGGCCGCCTATCGTCAGAACCGCGAAAAATGGGATGGGCTGTTGCAGCGCAACGACTTCCAGGCGGTCGCGCTCGGCTTTCAGGGCACCCCGGCGCTGGCGGTCGAAACCACCCTTTATTCAGGCGCGCTCGACAAGGGGGCGTTGGAAGATGCCATCGCAACCGCTCGGATGGCGTGAACCCGTCACAACAACAAAAGGAGCAGAAAAATGAACCATTCCCGCCGACAGACCCTTGGCCTCGCCCTTGGGGCCACAGCCGGGGTGATGTTGCCCGGCCTTGCCCGGGCAGACGTAACCCGTAGCAACATTTCCAGCTTTTCCATGCAGGACTGGCGCGATCACTTCGATGATCTGGGCAAGGGAACCATCGTGGCCGACACCGTATCGAGGGCGCTCCATTTCTGGAGCGCGGATGGCTCTGAATATCGGATCTTTCCGACATCGGTGCCGATTTCGGATGAACTGACCAAGCGCGGCTACACCGAAATCGTGCGCAAGAAGGTCGGACCCAGCTGGACGCCCACGCCGTCACAGATGCAGCGTCACCCGGACTGGAAGCCGATTCCGCCCGGGCCGCAAAACCCGCTTGGCACCCATGCAATGTATCTTGGCTGGCCCGCCTACATCATCCACGGCACGCATGATACCCGCAAGATCGGCCGCAGGTCTTCGGATGGATGCATCGGCCTTTACAACGAGAAGATTGCGGAACTTTTCGCGCTCTGTCCCATTGGAACCCAGGTTCGGGTCATCTAGGGATGGTTTGCCGATCTCGGCCAGAATTGCGCCGGGATCGGGTGTAGTCCGGGTCGGATAGTTCAGGCGGCAGGCAGCGAAAGCTCTGCCGCCTCGCCGCCACCAGGGCGAGGCGAGAGGATCAATTCGCCCCCCATCCGCGCGACAAGAGCCGTCACGATCGCCAATCCCAGCCCGCTGCCTCCGCCCGAGGGACTGTTTGCCCCACGATAGAACCTTTCCGTGACATGTGGTCGGTCAACGTCAGCAATGCCTCGTCCGCGGTCCAGAACACGAAACCGCACCCGGTCGCCATCGCGCAGCAGCGCCGCCTCGACGGTGGCACCGGCGGGAGAGGCGAGAATAGCGTTTTCCAGCAGATTGCGTAGCGCAGGGGCCAGCAGAAAGGTCTGCGCCGTCTGCCACTGACCCGGACTGACCTGCAGATCCAGCCGGACCTCGCGCGCGGTGGCGAGGGTGGTCAGCCCTTCGGCCACTTCGGTCAGGATGCGGGCACCGTCCTGTTCTGGTGCGCCGGTTGCATCAACCACATTCTCGGCCGCCGTCATGTCCAGAAGCTGGCGCACCATCCGGTCGGCGCGGTTTACCGCAACAGCGATCTGCGCCAGCGCGCGTTGCCGTGTCGCCTCGTCCGGTGCCATCGTTGCGATCTGGGCCTGCGTTTTGAGCCCGGCCAGCGGCGTCTTGAGTTCATGCGCGGCAAAGGCGGTAAAGCTGCGCTCACGCTCTATCGAGGTTTCGACCCGGCGGAAAAGACCGTTCAGCGCCGCAACCATCGGCAGCAGCTCTTGCACGGTGCTGCGGTCATCAAGCGGGCGGAAGTCGTCGGCAGGGCGGGTCGATAGCCGGTCTGCCAGCGCCCTCAGCGGCAAGAGCCCGCCCCGGACCGCAGCCCAGATCAAGGCGGCCAACAATGGCAGGATAAACGCGGCAGGGGCCAGCAGGCCAAATATCACTCCGCCCACCAGCCTGTCTCGCACGCTGATCGCATCGCCCACCATGACACGGATGCCCAAATCCGCATCGACATGGGTAAAGACGCGCCAAACCGTCCCGTCGACCTCACGCTCGGTGAAGCCCGACACATCCTCTGCCAACCGGTTGCTGGGCGCCCCGTCGGAACCGCTTTTCAGTTGGCCGTCAAACCCCCAGACCTGGCAAACCAGCTGCCGGGCAAAGTCATGATGACCGCCATAGGGCAGCGCCGGCGTAGTGCCGTCCATCTCGATCATCCCTGCCGCATCTGCTGTGACGATGCCACCGCTGCGCGCGATCAGCGAAGCCACCATCTGCGCGGATTCCTGCAACCGGCGGTCAAGCACCAGATTGACCTCGGTGCGGGTGGAATGCTGAATCCAGAGAACCGCCGAAAGCCAGACCGCGCTGGTCGCCGCCATCAGGATCAGGAACAGGCGTTTGCGGATCGAGGTCATGACGCCTCTCTGGCCAGCCGATAGCCGCTGCCCCGCAGCGTTTCGATGAAGCCTGCCCCCAGCTTGGCGCGCAGCTTGTGAATGTAAACTTCGACGGTATTGCTTTCGACGTCTTCCTGCCAGCCATAAAGCCGGTCCTCAAGGAAGCCCTTGGACAGGATGACGCCGGGCCGTTCGAGGAGTGCTTGCAACAGTGCGAATTCATGTCGGCTGAAAGCAATCTCCTGGCTGTCCTTGGTGCCGCACATCCGGGCAGGGTCAAGCGCCAGCCCATTCCAGTGCAGCATTCCGGCCGCGCGCCCCTCACCTCGGCGCAGGATGGCACGCAGGCGGGCGGCCACTTCCTCCAATGCAAAGGGCTTGGGCAGGTAATCATCCGCATCGCAATCAAGGCCACGGATGCGGTCCTCCAGCCGGTCGCGGGCGGTCAGCACCAGCACAGGAATATCCTGGCCTGCCGCGCGCAGTCGCGCCAGCAAGTCCAGTCCGGACCCATCGGGCAGCATCAGATCCAGCACCACCACCTGAAAAGCGCCGTCCTTGAGCGCCGCCTCTGCGTCAGCACAATCTGCAACCGCATCAGGCGAAAATCCAAGCAAGCGCAGGCCCACTGTCAAGCCGTCGCGCAGCAGGTCGTCATCCTCGACAATCAGCACCCGCATCCGACCTCCTTCCATCAACGCCCGAAAAGGCGCGCAGAACCTTAAGCCAGCATTAAGGCGCATGCTTCTGCGGCGCGTCAAAAGAGGCTTATTGAAACGTGACTGGCAATTGTAGGGTTGATGCCGCTGAATTGCAAAAGTCGGATGCCCACCGGCCGCGGGTTCGGCTGCAGTGCATTCTTGCCGCAGCGGCCGTTCTGCGCTTGGGTCACGCCCCGCACAACGAACCCGACAACGAGGCGGACCAAGGGGCGGGCGAACCCCGACGTGCCTTTGCACGGGACAAGCGAATATGTAGATCACGGGATTTGAGGCAGGAATGTATCCTTGAGATTCAGGATCGTTTTTGCAAGAATCCGTGCTGCCGGCAGTTCAGTCTGGAGTAGATGGCGCACCAGGAACCAGTGACGCTCTACCGGAAGGCCGGGCGCTGCCAGCTTGACCAGTGTTCCCATCCGCAGTTCGTCGGCGACGGTGTGCAGCGACAGGAACCCGATTCCAAGGCCCGCCATCGCGGCCTGCTTGATCGTCTCGTTCGATCCCATTTCGACCAGTTCGAACTGCCGCCCTTCGCCCAGCCTATCCAGATAGCGGGTCATCAGGATGCGCGTGCCTGACCCTTCTTCGCGTGACAGGAAGGTTTCGTCGGCCATATCCGCTGCCGACAGCGCCGCCTGCCCCACCAGGCGGTGCTGCGGCGAGGCGATCAGGCCATGCGGATGCGGTCCGATGGGCTGTGCATCAACAGGGGGGTGACGCGGCGGCCGTCCCATGATTGTCAGATCGAACCGCATCAGAGTCAGGTCGCGCAGAATTTCTTCGCGGTTCCCGACCTGCAGCGCAATCTCGATCTCGGGGTGTAGCTGGCGCAGCGTCTGGACGAGTCGCGGGGCAAAATACTTGGCCGTCGAGACAACACCCAGCACCACACGCCCCTCCTTTCCAGCCTGAAGCGCGGCAATACGACCCAGAGACTGCGACAAAGCGACCTCTATCCGCTCGATCCCTTCCAACAGCACGCGGCCCGCCTGTGTCACCCCCGACCCTGTGGCATCCGCGTGGCGCTGCAAAAGCGGCATCCCGACCGCGTCTTCCAACCCTTTGATCTGGCTGTGAATTGCGGGAGCCGTCAGCCCAAGTTGCTTGCCCGCAGCGGTCATGGAGCCAAGCCGCCCCACAGCGACAAGGGCGCGCAACTGGCGCAGGGTGATGGCATCAGAGCGGGGCATTCAATTTTCCTGAATAGTTCAATAGAATTTTTAAATTTTTTTACAAGCCCGCAGCGCGCAAGGTGACCTCAACGATAACTCATGGGACGGGGGAGGACCATGGTGAACGGTAGCGGCGTGATGCCATACGATCATGTGCCGATCGGACTCCGGCCATTGATGGCCGAGATGGCCGTTGCGGCTATTGACTTGTCCCGAATGATCGCTCGGAACGGGCTCGACGGTGCCCTTGGGGCTGCTGCCGGAACCAACACCGATGGGGATGCGCAAAAGGCGCTTGATGTAATCGCCGACAATCTGTTCCTGGCAGCGGCCCGCAAGGGCGGCGTGCGTCACTTTGCCAGCGAGGAACAGGACGAGGTTGTTCTGTTGAACCCGTCTGCCTCGCTCGCCCTGGCGATTGATCCGCTGGATGGATCGTCCAACATCGACACCAACGTTTCAGTCGGCACGATCTTTTCAATCTATGATGCCGCCCACGATCCCGAGGCCAGCTTTCTGCGGCCGGTCAACGAACAGCTTGGCGCGGGCTATGTGATCTACGGGCCGCAGACTGCCATGCTCCTGACCTTCGGCCAGGGTGTTCAGCGCTATGTGCTGGACCTTGATGCGAATTGCTTTGTCCTGCTGGATGCGCAGGTGTCAATTCCCGGCGACTCCAGCGAATTCGCCATCAATGCTTCGAATTACCGACATTGGCCGAAGCCGATCCGGTCCTGGGTTGACGATGCCGTGGCCGGGGTAGACGGGCCGCGCGGCAAGAATTTCAACATGCGCTGGATTGCGTCACTCGTGGCCGAGGTTCACCGCATCATGACGCGGGGCGGAATCTTCCTGTATCCTCGCGATGATCGAAAAGGATACGAGAACGGCCGCCTGCGTCTGCTGTATGAATGCGCGCCCATTGCGATGCTGGTGACGCAGGCTGGGGGCGGCGCGACCGATGGCATCGACCCGATCCTGCAGCAACCTGTTGAAAAGCTGCACCAGCGCACGCCCTTCATCTTTGGGTCGCAGGGCAAGGTCGCCCGCGTCACCGCCTATCACGACATGCCAGAGTCCGAAGCGGCACTTTTTGGCAAACGTGGCCTGTTCCGGAGCTGAGAGATCATGAGCAAAAAGCACCCCATCATTTCCGTCACTGGGTCGTCCGGCGCAGGCACCTCGACCGTCAAGCACACCTTTGACCAGATATTCCGGCGCGAGGGCATCTCGGCTGTATCGATCGAAGGCGACGCCTTTCACCGGTTCAACCGCGCCGACATGAAAGCCGAACTGGCCCGCCGGTCGGCCGAGGGCGGGCAAAGCTTCTCGCATTTCAGCTATGAGGCGAACGAGCTGGAAGAACTGGAGCGGGTGTTCCGCGAATATGGCGAAACCGGAAAGGGCCGCACCCGCACCTATGTGCATGACGAGATCGAGGCCACAAAGACCGGCGTCGCCCCCGGCAACTTTACCGCCTGGGCCCCGTTCGAGGACGGATCGGATCTTCTGTTCTACGAAGGTCTGCACGGCGCGGTGGTGAACGACCAGGTCAATCTTCCTGCGCTGGCCGATCTGAAGATCGGCGTGGTTCCCGTCATCAACCTGGAATGGATCCAGAAGATCCATCGCGACCGCGCGCATCGCGGCTATTCGACCGAGGCGGTCACCGACACGATCCTGCGCCGGATGCACGCCTATGTGCATTGCATCACGCCGCAATTCACCGAAACAGACATCAACTTTCAACGGGTGCCGGTGGTGGACACCTCGAACCCCTTCGTGGCCCGCTGGATCCCGACGCCTGACGAAAGCCTGGTCGTCATTCGCTTCCGCAGCCCGCGTGGCATCGACTTCCCCTATCTCGTTTCGATGATCGACGGGTCGTGGATGAGCCGGGCGAACTCCATCGTGATCCCCGGCAACAAGCAGGACCTGGCCATGCAGCTGATCCTGACGCCGCTGATCGAACGCCTCGTCCGCGACAGCAAGCGCTCCTGAGAGGATATGATGAACGCTCATTTGCAAAACATCACCGAACGCGACATGGCCAATGCGATCCGCGCGCTGGCGATGGACGCGGTGCAAAAGGCCAACTCGGGCCATCCGGGCATGCCGATGGGCATGGCCGATGTGGCGGCGGTTCTGTTCAACCGGTTCCTGACGGTGGACCCCGCTGACCACAAATGGCCGGATCGCGACCGTTTCGTGCTGTCGGCGGGCCACGGCTCGATGCTGCTTTATGCGGTGAACCACCTTCTTGGCTACGACGATATGGGCATGGATCAGATCAGGGCCTTCCGCCAATTGGGTGCCCGGACGGCGGGCCACCCGGAATATGGCCATGCACAGGGGATCGAAGTGACCACCGGCCCGCTGGGACAGGGCATTTCCACGGCCGTCGGGCTTGCACTGGCCGAGCGTATGGCGGCGGCGCGGTTCCCCGACCTCGTGGATCATTTCACCTACGTCATCGCCGGCGACGGCTGCCTGATGGAAGGTATCAGTCACGAAGCCATTGATATGGCAGGGCATCTGGGCCTGGGGCGTCTGATCGTCATGTGGGATGACAACAAGATAACCATTGATGGCGACACCGCCCTTTCGACATCGACGGACCAGAAGGCGCGCTTTGCGGCCTGTGGCTGGCATGTGGCCGAATGCGATGCGCATGACCCTGATGCGGTTGCTGCGGCCATCGCTTCGGCCAAGGCCGATCCGCGCCCATCAATGATCGCTTGCCGGTCGGTGATCGGTTACGGCGCTCCCAACAAGCAGGGCGGGCACGATGTCCACGGTGCCCCCTTGGGTGACACCGAGATCGCTGCCGCCCGTGCCTATCTGGGCTGGAACGCAGAACCGTTTGAAGTTCCCGAACCCATCCGCGCGGCCTGGGCCAAAGTGGCCACGCGCGGTGCCGCCGCCCGCGCCGACTGGGAGTCCCGGTTGGCTTCCTCCCAAGACAGGACGGACTTTCTGTTGGCGCAGGCGGCGGACGTGACAGGCTTGGCGGCGCCGATGGCGGCCCACAAGGCCGCGCTTTTGGCAGACGCGCCAAAGGTCGCCACACGCAAGGCCAGCGAAATGGCGCTGCAGGTGGTTGCCGAAGCCCTGCCCTTTGTCGTGGGGGGGTCCGCTGACCTTACGGGATCGAACCTGACCAAGGCGAAGGTCCAGCGTCCGGTCACCCGGAACGACTATTCGGGCAGCTATATCCACTATGGCATCCGCGAGCATGGCATGGCCGCCGCGATGAACGGCATCGCGCTGCATGGTGGCTTCCGCACGTATGGCGGCACCTTCTTGGCTTTCGCCGACTATTGCCGCCCGTCGATTCGGCTGGCCGCACTGATGGGCGTGCCGGTGACCTATGTGATGACGCATGACAGCATTGGTCTTGGTGAGGACGGTCCGACCCACCAGCCGGTCGAGACGCTGGCAGGCTTGCGAGCCATTCCGAACCTCACCGTTCTGCGCCCCTGCGACGCGGTGGAAACCGCCGAGGCGTGGGAGATCGCCCTTGCCTCGACCGGAACGCCGACGCTGCTGGCGCTAAGCCGCCAGAACCTGCCGGTGGTGCGGACGGCGGCCGATGTCAACATGACCGCCAAGGGGGCCTATG
>JBGSRQ010000092.1:0-9479 GCA_041737515.1 Rhodobacterales bacterium
GCGCGCGACAATCCCGGCCGAACCCGGTGCGGCTGCGGTGGCCGAGGTCCACATGGGCGTGGGCCGCCACCTCGTCAGCTATCCGATGCGCGGTGGCACCTTGCGCAACATTGTCGCGGTCGAGGAACGCAGCCGCTGGACCGAAGAAAGCTGGAGCCTGCGCGACGATCCCATCGCCCTGCAACTGGCCTTCAAAGGCTTCAGCCCACGGGTGCGCGGCTGGCTTGATGCGGTGGATCAGGTCTGGCTCTGGGGTCTTTACCGCCACGATGTGGCGCGAAGCTGGCATAAAAGCCTACCCGAAGGAAACGCCGCCATTCTGGGCGACGCGGCCCACCCGATGCTGCCTTTTCTTGCCCAAGGGGCAAACCTGGCGCTCGAAGATGCCTGGGTCATGGCCGGATGCCTGCAATCGGAAGCCTCGCCCGGCGCGGCCTTCACGGCCTTTCAAACCGCCCGCGCGCCGCGCTGCAGCCGCGTTGTCGCTGCAGCACAGGCCAACGCCCGCAATTACCATCTGGGTGGTCTGAACCGCGCCGTGGCCCACACCGCATTGCGCCTTGGCGGCTGGCTTGCCCCAAACCTTGCCCTGCGCCGGTTCGACTGGCTTTACCGACATGACGTGACCCGGTCCTGACCCCCAACTTCACATTTGCTCAAATACTCAAACCCAACCTCGCCTCCCGGTCGATCCGCCGCATTTGAGTATTTTTGCAAAGATGAAGTCGATGGAAAACACTGTGGAGCGAGGGCGACGCCGGGTGAGGGGGCTCGATGCCCCCGAGGCCGGCCCCTTCTTGCCGGATCAGGCCGCCAGTTCGATCCAGACCGGGACGTGGTCCGACGGCTTCACACCCGCCCGCACGTCACGGTCGATGGCTGCACTGCGCAGCAGATCGGCGGCTTGCGGTGACAAAAGCAGGTGGTCGATGCGGATGCCGTTGTTCCGCTCCCATGCGTTCGCCTGATAATCCCAGAACGAGTAGTGGCCAGGGGCGGGTTCCAGGGTGCGGAACGCTTCGGTGTAGCCAAGGTTCAGGATACGGCGCCAGGCTGCGCGGCTGGATTGCAGGAACAGCGCGTCCTGCCGCCACGCGTCGGGCTTTGCCGCATCCATTGCCTGCGGGATGACGTTGTAATCGCCCGCCATGACCACCGGCTCTTCGGTCGCCAGCAAATGCGCAGCGCGGGCCTTCATGCGGGCCATCCAGTCCAGTTTGTAACCGTATTTGCCGTCGCGTCGTGGCGCACCGGACGCATCGAAATCCACCGGATTGCCGTTCGGCAGATAGAGCCCGCAGACCCGGACCGGAACCTCGCCCATCGCTGTCGCCTCTATCCAGCGGGCCTGTTCGTCGGTCTCGTCGCCGGGCAGGCCGCGCGTCACATCTTCCAGCGGCAGTCTCGACAGGATCGCCACGCCATTGAAGCTTTTCTGCCCGTGGGTCTCGACCCGGTAGCCCATGTCTTCGAAGATTGCGCGCGGAAAGGCCTCATCAACGGACTTGATTTCTTGCAATACCACGATGTCGGGCACCGCCTGGCTCAGCCACGCGGGCAGCGCTTCGATCCGCGCCTTGATGCCGTTGATGTTGAAGGTGGCGACTTTCACCCGCGGCTCAGATCGAGAACGACGTGCCGCAGCCGCACGAGCTTGAGGCATTGGGGTTTTCGATCACAAAGCGCGCGCCGATCAGTTCTTCGGTAAAATCAATCACCGCATTTGAAAGGAACGGCAGCGACACCGCATCAACCAGCACTTTCTGCCCGTCCTTCTCCAGCACCAGATCGTCGCCCAGAGGGTCATCCAGCCGGATGTCATATTGAAATCCCGAGCAGCCGCCACCTTCGACCGCAACGCGCAAAGCCTTAGCCTCGCCGGTCAGAGCGGCAATTTCGGCCAGACGCGCATAGGCGCGGTCGGTCACGCGGGGGGGCAGGGTCAGGGACATGGCGGCACCTTTCGGGAATGGCCTGACACCAAGATAGGCGCAGGGCCCCGACAGTGCAATGACCTGACACGCGGACCCGGTGGCGCCTGATTGTCCGATCCCGACTGCGCCGATCTGGCCTGCGGGCGGGGAATCGGTGGGCAGCGTGCGGGTTCTGGGCTATCTGACGGGCATTGACCCAAGCAAAGGCCGACCGATGCGCGCCCCCTATGCCTGCAATCCTGAACAGTCGCGCGGGCGGCTGCACATCGAGAAGATGTCCAGCTTCCGGTCGGATTATCAGCGGGACCGTGACCGGATCATCCATTCCTCGGCCTTCCGGCGACTCAAGCACAAGACGCAGGTGTTCGTCGAGCACGAGGGGGACTACTACCGCACACGCCTGACCCACTCGATCGAGGTGGCGCAGGTGGCGCGCACAATTTCCGGTGTGCTGGGGCTGGATACCGACCTTGCCGAAGCCATCGCCCTGGCACACGATCTGGGGCATACCCCCTTTGGCCACACGGGCGAAGATGCGCTTTGCGCGCTGATGGCCCCTTACGGCGGGTTCGATCACAACGCGCAGGCGATCCGCATCGTCACCCGGCTGGAACGGCACTATGCCGATTTCGACGGGCTGAACCTGACCTGGGAAACGCTGGAGGGGTTGGCCAAACACAACGGCCCCGTCACCGGCCCCCATGCCGACGCCAGACATGCCGGCCCCTTGCCCTATGCCCTGGCACAGGCCAATGCCGAATGGGATCTGGAACTTTCGACCCATGCCTCGGCCGAGGCACAGGTGGCGGCGATTGCCGACGACGTTGCCTATTCGCACCACGATCTGCATGACGGCTTGCGCTCGGGCCTGTTTGATGAGGCCGATCTGATGGAACTGCCCGTCACCGGCCCCGCCTTTGCCGAGGTTGACGCGCTTTATCCGGGGTTGGACCCGATGCGGCGGCGGCATGAGGCCCTGCGCCGGGTGTTCGGGCGTATGGTCGAAGATGTGATCGCTGTCGCACAGGGCCGGCTGGATGCGGCAAAACCGCAATCGGTTGATGACATCCGCCAGATGGGCACCACGATCATCCGCTTTTCAAAACCCTTGTTTCAGGAATTGAAAGCGGTGCGCGCGTTTCTGTTCCACCGGATGTACCGCGCGCCGTCAGTGATGGTGGAACGCGCGCGGGTGACCAAGGTGGTCGAGGATCTTTTCCCGTTGTTTCTGAACGATCCCGTGCTGCTGCCCGCCGACTGGCAGGCCGATCTTGCCACGGCCGGGGATGTTGCCGATCTGGCGCGGATCGTGGCCGATTACGTGTCCGGCATGACCGACCGTTTCGCGCTGCAGGAACACGAGCGGCTGTTGGGCTGAGGTGCTAGCCCATCCGTCGTGCGGCGGATATCCAGATCAGCACCAGCACCAGGGACGCCACCGCGTTCCAGCTTGCCATGGAAAGCCCCAGCATCTGCCACGCCACATCGGTGCAGCGCAAAACCGGGGCGGCAAGGATGGTGTTCAAGAGATCGGCGGGATCAACCCCGTCGATTGTCCCCGATGTGCAGGAGGTTGGCCCCTGCCACCAGCCCCGCTCTACCCCGGTGTGATAAACGCCCAGCCCGGCTGTTGCCAATGCCGCCCCGGCCCCCAGCAGAGGCAGGATGCGTCCGGGGATCGCCAGCGCCAGCACGCCGATGATCAGTGCCGCAACATGCGGCCAGCGTTGCAACACGCACAGATGACAGGGCGCCATGCCACCGAAGTGTTGAAACGCCAGCGCCCCCAGCAACAGCGCGCCGGACCCTGCGGCCGCCAGAAGAATGGTCTGATTGCGGGTCACAGATACCTCACCAGAACAAATCCGCCGATCAGCGCGGCCAGAGCCACGCTGAACACCAGCCCCAGACGCCGCTCGATGAAATCGCGGATCGGCGCGCCGAATTGCCACAGCAGAGCGGCCAGGACAAAGAACCGCAGGCCGCGCGCAAAAAGACTGGCGACCATGAAGATACCAAAGTTCAGCCCCGTCGCACCCGACAAGATGGTGATGACCTTGTAGGGGAACGGTGTCACCCCGGCAATCAGCACGGCCCAGGCTCCCCAGTCGTTGTAGCGCTGCTGGAAGTCTGCGAACTTCGCATCCATTCCGTAAAACTGCAGCACCGGTTGGGCCACGCTGTCAAACAGCGTCGCCCCGATCAGATAGCCGAACGCCCCCCCCAGAACCGACGCCACGGTGCAGACAGTGGCCAGAACGAACGCACGGCGCGGAGTGGCCAGGATCATCGGGATCAGCAACAGATCGGGCGGCAAGGGAAAGAACGAACTTTCCACGAACGCCACCGCAGCCAGCGCCCAAAGCGCGTGCCGGTGCCCGGCAAGCGAAAGGGTCCAGTCATATAACCTGCGGATCATGCGGCCTCCGGCGCTTTTGACAGGCTTGCATCATGGCAGGGACGCGGGGTCAAGCGCTTCCCCTCAAAAGGGGTTACGCCCGCAGGCAGCTTTGATACATTGGCGCAAACACCGGGAGGGGCATCCTATGGAATGGCGCGGACGTCGGGGCAGCAGAAATATCGAAGACCGGCGCAGCGCTGGCGTCGGCAAGGCGGGCGGCATAGGCGGCGTCGGGTTGATCGTGGTGCTGTTGATCGGATATTTCTTCAATGTCGACGTCTCGCCTCTGCTCAATGATCCGCAGGGCGCCGGGCAGGGCGCCCCGGTCGAGATGACCGCCGCCGATCAGGCCGCGGCCGAGTTCGTGTCGGTGACGCTGGCCGACACCGAAGAGGTCTGGGCGGGCATCTTCAGGGATCAGGTGGGGCAGCCCTACACCCCCACCGTACTGGTGCTGTTCAAAGGTGTCACCCAATCGCCCTGCGGCGGGGCATCGGGGGCAACCGGGCCGTTCTATTGCCCCGGTGACAAGAAGGTGTATCTGGACACCGACTTTTTCACGACGCTGGAACAACGGCTTGGCGCGGGCGGCGACTTTGCCAGCGCCTATGTTGTGGCGCATGAAGTGGCCCACCATGTTCAGGACGAGCTGGGTATTCTGGGTCAGGCCAATCAGGCGCGCAGCCAGATGTCGCAAGCCGACAGCAACGCCGTTTCGGTGCGCATCGAATTGCAGGCCGATTGCCTTGCGGGCATCTGGGCGCGCACGGCTCAGCAGAAATTCGGCACCATAGAGCCGGGCGATTTTGAAGAAGCCGTGAACGCCGCCAAACAGATCGGCGATGACACATTGCAGCGTAGCGCAGGCCAGCGCGTGTCACCCGAAGGCTTTACCCATGGCACCTCCAAGCAGCGCGCCACATGGTTCGTGCGCGGGCTGAAATCCGGGCAGATCAGCCAGTGCGACACGTTCTCGGCGCGTCAGCTTTAGGCTGCGCTTTCGAATTGACCGCTGCGGCAGGCCGCGCTAAACGGACCCCCGTGCCCGAGTGGTGGAATGGTAGACGCAGAGGACTCAAAATCCTCCGCCGCGAGGCGTGTCGGTTCGAGTCCGACCTCGGGCACCACCCTTTCTGAAATGTGGCGATCCTGAGGCGGGGCCTGACCTTTTGCCCCAGTGATTCGTAGTTCGGTAACCTAAACAGGTCATTAAGCCGCAACTGATTGCCCGTTTTCCACGAATTGATGCGGATTTTTCAACAGCAAGTAGCCCACATGCCCCAATCGTGGCGAAAATGTGGTCGGCGTTAATCTTGTGTCGACATGCGGTGATTGTTGCCGGATTGAAGCCGATCGCTCCGTCACTTTTGTGGATAAAATTCCAGAATTGATGCAGTTCCGGTAACTTAGCCCAAGGCCCGATTTCGCATTGTTTATCACCTGGACACAATCTTCGCCCGTCAATTGCGAGTGACCCCGCGCGATCAATCCTGGGTGCCCATCTTTCGCCGCAACATTGTCGCCAGTCTGCCTTTTTTCACTTTTCGGCAAGCCTAACAGAAGGTAATCAGAACGGGTCTTGCTGGGTGAGACAAAGGCTGCGGGGGCAGTCGTCAGTGGAAAGCGTCTTTGGACGCAGGAGTTGTTTGTAAGCGCTGCCAAGTTTCTGACCGAACGGATGCCAGTCCCGCACTTTTTGTGCGCTGCGTATGCATGTTCCTGATCCGCAGTGCTCACAAAACGCCGAATTTTCCGACTGACGACTTGTGGTATCGGACCGACCGCTCATGCGGCGGACCGGCGTTAGGTTTGGGATTGATGCCCCTGGCATCGGAATGAGCGGAGTTGCGTGACATGACCTTTTTTTCATATTCAAGCTACAAGTGGTGCGATAACTCCGGGTGCTGGCATTCCGGATACCCGACATCGGGCTGCAACTACACGCAGGTCCACGGTTGCGACAAATATGGCAACTGGCACGATTGCACCCCCGCACCCAAGCTGGATGGCTATGTCGATGGCACCTCTGGCAATGATCTGATCGACGCGAACTACAAGGGCGATCCGCAGGGCGACCGTATCGACCGCAACGACCAGATACTGGCGGGCCAGGGGCCCAACGATGATATCGTGCGTGCCGGTGCCGGCCATGACACCGTGGTGTCCGGCCTTGGCAACGATCTGGTTTACGGCGGCGAAGGCAACGATTCCCTTGATGACGCGTTGGGCTCGGATCAGGGTGCCGGCCGCGACACGATGTATGGCGGCAACGGCAACGACACGCTGTGGGGCGGTCTTGATAACGACTCTCTGTTTGGTGACGCGGGCCATGACGCGGTCAACGGCGAAGAGGGCAACGACACGCTTTATGGCGGCGACGGCAATGACACCGTGACCGGTGGCACCGGCAACGACAAGGTATCCGGCGACGCGGGCGATGACTCGCTGGTTGGCGACGACGGTTGCGATACCATCCTTGGTGGTGACGGCAATGACGTGGCTTACGGTGGCGCGCATAGCGACGAAATCTGGATGGGCATCGGAAATGACACCGTATTCGGTGGTGACGGCAATGACTGGATCCACGGCGAAGCGGGCCACGATCTTCTGAATGCCGGCGCTGGCGATGACATGGTCTTTGGCGAGGGCGACAACGACACTCTCAACGGGGATTTGGGCAACGACTCGCTTTATGGCGGCACTGGTGACGACAAGTTGTATGGCGGTCCGGGCAATGACCTGCTGGATGGCGGCGACGGCATGGATACCCTGCGCGGCGGCGACGGCAACGATGTCGGCAACGGCGGCGCGGGCATGGACGAAATCTGGATGGGCGCAGGCGATGATACCGTCGACGGCGGCATCGGCAATGACTGGATCCACGGCGAAGACGGCAACGATTCGCTGATCGGCGGTGATGGCGACGACATGCTGTTCGGCGAGGCCGGCAATGACACGCTCAAGGGTGGCAATGACAATGACTCGCTGACCGGCGGCGCGGGCAATGACGTGATGCACGGCGAGGCTGGCAATGACAGCATCCTTGGCAATGACGGCAACGACTACGCGTCGGGCGGCACGGGCAACGATTTCATCGACACCAGCGGGTCCACCCAACCGCTGCCCGACAAGGGTTATCCGGGGCTGTACCCGGCGGATACCGATCCCAACAACGATCTGGACACCGTCTATGGCGGCACCGGCAATGATACGATCATCACCGGCGACGACCGCGACCTGATCTATGGCGGTGCTGACAATGACAGCATCGACGCGGGCATCGACGATGACACCGTGTTCGGCGACACGGGCGCTGACACCATCACCGGCGGCGAGGGCAATGACCTGATCGACGGCGGTGACAATAACGACCTGATCTATGGCGGCCTGTCGCCTGCGTTCCCCGACTCGATCAACATCCCCGATGCGACTGACCTTCGGCCCGACAATGGCCAGGACACCATTCTGGGCGGCGCCGGCAACGATACGATCTACGGCATGGACGATGATGATGTCATCGACGGCGGCGCGGGCAACGATCTGCTTGATGGCGGCATCGACGATGACAGCGTGATCGGTGGCACCGGCAATGACACGCTTCTGGGCAGCCAGGGCAGCGATGACATGCTGGGTGGCGATGATCGCGATACGTTCGTTGTCGGCAGTGCTGCAAATGGTGCGAACGATGTCATCAACGGCGACGAAGGCGGCGACGATTACGACACGCTCGATCTGACCGGCGCTGGCCCGCTGCGGATTGTTTATGATCCGGCCAATGCGGAAAACGGCACCGTCAACTTCCTTGACAGTGACGGCAATGTTGCCAGCAGCCTGGTGTTCACGAACATCGAAAACGTGGTGCCCTGCTTTACCCCGGGCACGATGATTGCGACGCCGAAGGGCGAAGTGCCGGTCGAAAGCCTGCGCGCCGGTGACAAGGTGGTGACCCGCGACAACGGCATCCAGGAAATTCGCTGGACCGGCCGCAAGGACCTGAACTGGCAGGACCTTACCGCCAACGCGCATCTCAAGCCGATCCTGATCCAGCGCGGAAGCCTGGGCAACGGTCTGCCCGAGCGTGACATGATGGTCAGCCCGAACCACCGGATGCTGGTCGCCAATGATCGCACGGCGCTGTACTTTGACGAGCACGAAGTGCTGGTTGCAGCCAAGCATCTGGTGTCGGGCAAGGGCGTGTTCGAGGTCGATCCGATGTCGACGTCCTATCTGCACATCATGTTCGACCGGCACGAGGTTGTGCTGGCGAACGGCACCTGGACCGAAAGCTTCCAGCCCGGCGACTTTACCCTGAAAGGTATGGGCGACGCGCAGCGGACCGAGATTTTCCAATTGTTCCCGGAACTGGAAACCCGAGTCGGTCTGGATGATTACGTCGCCGCGCGCAAAACGCTCAAGCGGCACGAGGCGCGGCTTCTGGCCCGGTAAGAACAAAATGCAGCGCAGGAGCGTTTTGCGTTAGCGCAGAATGACTTGCAGGAAAGGGCTCCGGTAACGGAGCCCTTTCTTATTGGGGCTTATCGGTGCGTGAACGCCATGCAGCCCAGTCTTCGGGGGTATCCAGATCGGTGGTTGCGTGATTGTCGGGCAGGGCAACGGGCAAGACCCGTGCCGCATGGGCCTGCAGCACCATTTGCGCGCCGCGATCACCCGAAAGCCGTTCCAACTCTGCCCGCGCCCAGGCCGGAAACAGCACCGGATGCCCGGCGCGGCCCGAATGCGACGTAGCCCGGATGATATTTTCAGGGTGCGCGTCGCCACTGGCCAGCACCGTTTCCAGATCGGCTGAGGTGAGTTCAGGCAAGTCCGCCAGCAGCAGCAGTATGGCGCCGGGCGGCACTGCTGCGATACCGGCCGCAATCACATGCCCCATCCCCAGATGTGCATCGGGAATGATGTGTTGCGTCACCGCCAATCCCTGCAACGCCTGACCGCGCAATGGCCGATCCGCAGGCAGGGTCACATGAACCGCACGTCCTGTTTCCAGCGCTGCCGCCGCGATGCGCTGCAATTGCGGCACGCCGCCGATCGGCTCCAACAGCTTGTCGCCCCCCCGCATCCGGCTGGAGGCGCCTGCCGCAAGGATCAGGATCGTCGGGCGGGTCATCACCGGACGCTGGCGGGCA
>JBGSRQ010000114.1:0-2259 GCA_041737515.1 Rhodobacterales bacterium
GCCTGCTGACCCGGCTGGGGGCCGAGGTGGTGGTGGCGCGCGGCATGGGCTGTTGCGGAGCCTTGACGCATCACATGGGCAAGGCTGCACAGGCACATGGGTCGGCGGCTGCGAACATTGCCGCCTGGATGACGGAAAAGCGTGGCGCAGGCCTGGACGCGGTGGTGATCAACACCTCGGGCTGCGGCACCACCGTCAAGGATTACGGGCACATGTTCCGCAACGATCCCTTGGCCGCGGATGCCAAGATCGTGTCCGAAATGGCGATGGATATCAGCGAAGTGCTGGTGAAACTGGGCATCCCCGAAGGCGCGCCCAAGGGGATGCGGGTGGCTTATCACGCAGCGTGTTCGCTGCAACACGGCCAGCAGGTGAAAACCGCGCCAAAAGACCTTTTGCGACGCGCGGGCTTTGAGGTGGTGGAACCCGCCGACAGTCATCTGTGCTGCGGATCGGCAGGCACCTACAACCTGATGCAGCCCGAGATTTCGGGGCAGCTCAAAGCCCGCAAGGTGCAGACGCTGGAGGCGAAGCATCCCGACATCATCGCCGCCGGCAACATCGGCTGCATGATGCAGATCGGGTCGGGCACACAGGTGCCGATTGTCCACACCGTTGAATTACTTGACTGGGCCACGGGCGGCCCCAAGCCTGCCGCCTTGACCGAAATCTGAGATCGCGCCACACATCAGCCCAACTTTGCCCCTAGGTCGGGAAAGACAGTCCCGGAGGCATCATGCGGCACCTTACCCTTATTCTTTGTTTTCTGTTCGGTGCGGGCATCGCGCAGGCAGAGGAAAGTGCGTTGAAAAAGCTGCAAACCGGCGATGACAGCCGTGGATGGGATGCCGTGGGGCGGCTCAACCTTGGCACATCCGGGTTTTGCACCGGCGCGCTGGTGGCCCCCGATCTGGTGCTGACAGCCGCACATTGCCTGTTTGACAAGGAAACCGGCGCACGCACACCGATTGACGAGATCGAGTTTCTGGCCGGATGGCGCAACGGTCGCGCTGCCGCCTATCGCCATGCCAAACGGGCGATTGCGCATCCGGATTATGTCTATTCTGGTGCAGAAAAGCTGAACCGCGTGGGCAATGACGTGGCCCTGATCCAGTTGGATCAGCCGATCCGCCTGCCGTCGATCATTCCCTTTGCTACCGATGCACAACCGGCGGATGGCGATGAGGTCGGCGTTGTTTCCTATGCCCAGGATCGTGCCGAGGCGCCGTCGTTGCAGGATGTGTGCCATGTTCTGGGGCGCCAGAATGCCTTTCTGGTGCTGTCGTGCAATGTCGATTACGGATCGTCGGGCGCGCCGGTCTTTTCGGTAAAGGACGGAGTTGCCAAGGTGGTATCCGTGATTTCTGCAAAGGCCGAGGTTGACGGGAAGTCCGTCTCGCTTGGCACCTCGCTGGAAGCACCGTTGCAGGAACTGCGCGCAGAACTGACCCGCGAAGAAAACGGCGCATCCGATGCCGCCCCCACGGTGCGCGTGCTGTCAGGCCGCAATTCAGGCGGCGCCAAATTCGTCAAACCATGATGCTGCGCGCGATCCTTTGCGCCCTTCTGATGCTGGCGGCGTCACTGCCCGCCACCCCGGCACAGGCCGAGAAATCGGGGCTTGAGGCGTTGACCCGCCGCGACAAGATCTTCGGGTGGGAGGCCGTGGGCCGTATCAACTTTGACAGCGGTTTCTGCACCGGCGTGTTGATTGCAAGCGATCTCGTGCTGACGGCGGCGCATTGCGTCTTTGCCCCGGATGGCACCCCCCGCAAACTGGAGGGCATGGAGTTTCGTGCAGGCCTTGCGGGCGATTTTTCCATCGCCGATGTGCCGGTCATCCGCACGATCGCGCATCCCGATTATCACCCTGGTGGCACTTTGGATGCTGGAAATATCCGTCATGATGTGGCGCTGCTGATGCTGGCGTCCCCGGTTTCCACGGCCTCGGCAGCCCCGTTCCGGGTGGACCGCCCGCGCGGAAACACCGAGATCAGTGTGGTCTCTTATGCAGCCGACCGACCGGATGCGCTTTCGTGGCAACGGCGTTGCACGGTGGTGGGCGAAAACGCCGGGCTGATGGGCTTTGATTGCGATGTGACCTTCGGATCGTCGGGTGCGCCGGTGTTTGATCTGTCGCAGGGGCGCGCCGTCATCGTCTCGATCATCTCGTCAGGGGGCAAGGATCGGGGCAAGCCCATTGCTTACGGGATGGAACTGCCATCGCTGATTGCCGATCTGAAAGCCGCCCTGCGGGCC
>JBGSRQ010000120.1:0-10020 GCA_041737515.1 Rhodobacterales bacterium
AGGGCGCGTCTACCACGATCGACGGCTGCGGTTCCGCGCCCGGCGAGGTCGCGAACACCG
This sequence comes from Rhodobacterales bacterium, assembly GCA_041737515.1. Lineage (GTDB taxonomy): Bacteria > Pseudomonadota > Alphaproteobacteria > Rhodobacterales > Rhodobacteraceae > JBBQZP01. The sequence goes on from JBGSRQ010000120.1 coordinate 61, forward strand.
GCAGGGCAGTGGTCGTGCCTGCATCACCACGCCCGTTGATCGCGAAGGCGGCCTTGCGGATCACATCGCCACGGTCGGGCAGACCCGGAGCAAAGACGCGCTGGCCGGCGGCATTTGCCTCAAGCCCCATCTCGTACCAGGCCATTGATAGATCGGGGCGTTTGGTGGCCCCGAATCCCTGGCTCAGATGGTGGCCCAAAAGCTCGCCGTAGGCTTTCTCGCCCAGCGCCGTCAGCAGCAGGGCCGATCCCACGGCCACATCCATCTGATCGGTCGTGTAGCCTACACCCAGACAGATTTTCGCCGTCGCCGCCAGTTGCGCCGGGGCCATGCCGCTGGACAGAACAAAGCCCGACACGCCCTGCAACACCTCGTCGCGGGTTTTCACCGACATCGAGGCGACGTAATCGGCCAGCACTGGGCCAAAAGCCTTGCACTGTTCGGTGATCTGCACCGGGGTAAAGCCCGGCACGGCGGCGGCAAGTTCCTCGCCCGAGGTCATGGCATAGGTGCGGGCCAGGCAAAACTGTTCGCTTAGTGCGAAATTCGCGTCAACCATGTTGGCGGCAGTGATGTAGCCGCCGTTGGTATTGGTCATCAGGCTGACCTTGTTGCACTGCGAGGCAAGCGAAACCTGCGAGGCCCCGTTGCCCAGGAACGATGGCAGCGCCGCAGGCGCAGGTTCGGCCACGGGGTCGGCCACGGGTTCGGGCGCTGCGGCCAGAACCGGCAATGTGGCAGGTTCTTCCAAAACAGGCGGCGCAAGCGGAACGATTGCGGCAACAACGGGCACCTGCGGGGCGACACCGGGTTGCTGCGGCTGGATCACACCCGCCATCTCGTCGCGCTGTGTCAGAAGCAGGCCGCGCACGCCCATCGGATGCGTGGCAATGGTCTGCGCAATCACCGGCCCGCCCGCCAGCGCGCGGGAATAAGAGGTCACAAGGATCGTGCGTTCGTATTCGGTCAACTGGCCAGTGGGCGCATAGCCCAGCGTTGCCTGATACTGCGAGATGGCGCTGCGCGAACGCGGTCCGATGGACCCGTCCGGCGTGCCTACGGGAAAGCTGAAATAATTGAGCGCGGTCTGCACTTCACGGTTCTGTTCGCGCTGCGCCGAAGAGATCGAAGGTCTGGCGCGTTGCGGCTTGGCCTGCCGGTATACCGTGCGCGGTTTTTGCGCGCGGTTGCGGTTGGTTTCGTTCACGATGGCGCCGCCGATGATACCGCCGATGATGCCGCCCACGATAGCGTCACCATCCGCCATCGCCCGTTCGACAGGGGCGGTCAGCATCACCGCAACCATGGCAGACATTGCCAGTTTGTTCCGCTTCATATCGACACCTCTTTAATATCTGAGCTCTATTCGCTAGAAGTTAACACGGCTTTCCGCTTTGTGACGAGTAATATTTTGCAGTCTTGACAGGCCGAAATCAGAGAAATCATGGTCGAATTCACGCATCTTCCCGGCTTTGCGCCCTATGCGGAAACGGTTGCCGCGATGGAAGCCCGCGTGGCTGCCATTTCGGCCGGCACCGCCCCCGAAGCGATCTGGCTTCTGGAGCATCCGCCGCTTTACACCGCAGGCACCTCCGCCAAACCCGCCGATCTGACCCAACCCGACCGCTTTGCCGTGCATGTGGCGGGGCGAGGCGGTCAATACACCTACCACGGGCCGGGGCAGCGGGTTGTCTATGTGATGCTGGATGTCGGCAAACGGGGCCGCGATGTGCGCTGTTTCGTGCGTGATCTTGAGGCATGGGTTATTGCCACGCTGGCCGAGTTCAACGTGACGGGCGAAATACGCCCCGGCCGGGTCGGCGTCTGGGTCGGCCGCCCCGACCGTCCCGGCCCCGACGGACAACCCGCCGAGGACAAGATTGCCGCCATAGGCATCAAGCTGCGCCGCTGGATCAGCTTTCACGGAATCTCCATCAACGTGGAACCGGACCTCTCGCATTTCGAGGGCATCGTGCCCTGCGGCATCACCGATCACGGCGTTACCAGCCTTGTCGATCTGGGCCTGCCTGTTGGCATGGCCGACCTTGACGCAGCCCTGATCCGCAGCTTTCCCGGCATATTTCCCGGCTGACCCCTGAACGACTGCGACAAACTGTCTAGTGCGGCCCCAGATGGTGACTAAGCCTTGGTTTTTTTTGCGGGGTGCGTCAAAGTCAGACATTGCCGTTGTCCGCAGGGGACACTAGAACGACACCAAATCGTCGGAGCAGAAGCTGCACCGGCCTGTCAATATCTGAACGAGGGGGCTCTCATGGCCGACGCCGCAATCCACGGGCACGATCACGATCAGCGGGGGTTCTTCACCCGGTGGTTCATGTCGACCAATCACAAGGACATCGGGATACTTTACCTGTTCACCGGTGGTTTTGTCGGTCTGATCGCCGTGATCTTCACCGTTTACATGCGGTTGGAACTGATGCACCCCGGCGTGCAATACATGTGCGAAGAGGGTCTGCGCCTGATGGCAGACAGTGCGAGCCCGTGCACCCCTGCTGGCCATGTGTGGAACGTGACCGTTACGGCGCACGGCATCCTGATGATGTTCTTTGTCGTCATCCCCGCGCTGTTCGGCGGTTTTGGCAACTATCTGATGCCTTTGCAGATCGGCGCGCCGGATATGGCGTTTCCGCGTCTGAACAACCTTTCGTACTGGATGTATGTTGCGGGCACGTCGCTGGCCATCGCTTCGGTCTTTTCGCCGGGTGGCGAAGGCGGTGTCGGTTCGGGCGTGGGCTGGGTGCTTTACCCGCCGCTGTCCACCGGTGAGGCTGGATATTCGATGGACCTTGCGATCTTCGCGGTTCACTTGTCGGGTGCGTCGTCGATCCTTGGCGCGATCAACATGATCACCACCTTCCTGAACATGCGTGCGCCCGGAATGACCATGCACAAGGTGCCGCTGTTTGCCTGGTCGATCTTTGTGACCGCATGGCTGATCCTGTTGGCGCTGCCGGTGCTGGCGGGGGCGATCACCATGCTGCTGACGGACCGCAACTTCGGAACGACCTTCTTTGACCCTGCCGGCGGGGGTGATCCGATCCTGTACCAGCACATTCTTTGGTTCTTTGGCCACCCAGAGGTCTACATCATCATCCTGCCGGGCTTTGGCATCATCAGTCAGGTCATCGCCACCTTCAGTCGCAAGCCGATCTTCGGTTATCTGCCGATGGTCTACGCGATGGTCGCCATCGGCGTGCTGGGATTTGTCGTCTGGGCGCACCACATGTACACCGTGGGGATGAGCCTGACCCAGCAAAGCTACTTCATGCTGGCCACGATGGTGATCGCAGTGCCGACCGGCATCAAGATCTTCTCATGGATTGCCACGATGTGGGGTGGCTCGGTGGAGTTCAAGACGCCGATGCTGTTCGCAATGGGCTTCATCTTCCTGTTCACCGTCGGTGGCGTGACCGGCATCGTGCTGAGCCAGGCTGGCATCGACCGCGTCTACCACGACACATACTACGTCATCGCGCACTTCCACTATGTGATGTCGCTGGGCGCTGTGTTTGCCATCTTCGCCGGTATCTACTTCTGGATCGGCAAGATGTCGGGCCGCCAGTACCCGGAATGGGCGGGAAAGCTGCACTTCTGGGGCATGTTCATCGGGTCGAACCTGACGTTCTTCCCGCAGCACTTCCTGGGCCGTCAGGGGATGCCGCGCCGCTATATCGACTATCCGGAGGCCTTTGCCTACTGGAACTATGTCAGCTCGATCGGTGCGATGATCGCCTTTTCGTCCTTTGTGTTCTTCATCGGGGTCGTGTTCTACACCATGTTCTACGGCCGCAAGGTTACCGTGAACAACTACTGGAACGAATACGCCGACACGCTGGAATGGACCCTGCCCTGCCCGCCGCCGGAACACACGTTCGAACAGCTTCCAAAGCGTGAAGACTGGGACAAGAGCCACGCCCACTAAGTCTGGCACGACGATGAAATTGGAGCAGGCCCCGGATTAAATCCGGGGCCTCTGCTTTTGGAAATCCCGGTGCGGGCCCCCGCATCTGCAGGCAGACTGCGACAACCTTTCGCTTTCCCTGCGGCACGGAAGGATCATATACTGCGGTATTGCTTTGATGGACCCTGCCCCTTGCCCTATCACTGGCTGCCCCCCTCACAGGATGCCGCGCAGCATCTGCACCTGACGCCGCACATATCGTTGCAGCCAAAGGGGTTTGTAACCTTCATCGGCGTGACCGTGGCGCTGATGGCACTGCCGCTGATCGCGGTTCTGGGCTCGCCTGCCCTGTACGGACTGCTGCCGTTTCTGGCGTTGGCGGTCTGGGGCGTGTGGGCGGCCCTGCGGCGCAATGCCGCCGACCGGACAATCACCGAGGATCTCAGGCTGACGCCCGATCGCATGGATCTGACACGCACAGGGCCGCGCGGGAAGGTGCAAAACTGGCAGGCAAATCCCTATTGGGTGCAGGTTTGCCTGCACCCCAAGGGTGGCCCGGTGCCCCAATACCTGACGCTGCAGGGGGGCCCGCGCGAGGTGGAACTGGGCGCTTTTCTGTCAGAGCCCGAGAGGGTGGCGCTTGCGGACGAGTTGCAACGCAGCCTTGCCCGCCTGCGCTAGGCGTCAAACCAGCATATCCTTGACCCGCGGACCAACAGCACCGAAATCCATCTGCCCGGCATAGCGGCCCTTCAGAACCCCCATCACCTTGCCCATGTCGCGGATGGACGAGGCGCCCGATTCCGCGATGGCCGCGCGGATCGCCTCGGTCACTTCCGCATCGGACAACTGGCGCGGCAGGAATTCTCCGATCACCTTGATCTCGTTCAGTTCCTTCTCGGCCAACTCCAGCCGCCCGCCTTCCTCATAGGCGCGGGCACTTTCCTGACGCTGCTTCACCATGCGCGCCAGAATAGCCATGATATCGGCATCTTCGATGGTGCCGCTGTCGGTCTCACCCCGAAGGGCAATCTCACGGTCCTTGATGGCCGCGTTGATCAGGCGCAGGGTTGAAAGCCGCTCCACCTCTTTCGCCCGCATCGCGTCTTTCAACGCTGCCTGAAGCCGGTCGCGCAAGGTCATTCGGGTGTCATCCTGTTTTGTTCAGACCTTGCACAATACAGCGAAGCGCCAGACAAGGCCATACCACACAAACTATTGATTTATATACACAAAGCATTTCATCCGCTACCTTGACCCCGCCCTGCCCCGCCCGTATTGTCCGCCAAATCCGACCGGGGAGTCGTCGATGCCTGCCAACAGCACAAAACCAACCGCCTGCCTTGCCCTTGCTGATGGCACGGTGTTTTACGGCATGGGGTTCGGCGCCACCGGCGAAACGGTGGCCGAACTGGTCTTCAACACCGCCATGACCGGCTATCAGGAGATCATGACCGATCCGTCCTATGCGGGCCAGATCGTGACCTTTACCTTTCCGCATGTGGGCAATGTGGGTGTAACGCCCGAAGATGACGAAACCGCCCAGTCGGTGACTGAAGGCATGGTTGTCAAATGGGATCCGACCGCACCGTCGAACTGGCGCGCGGTGCAGGATCTGGCGGTCTGGCTTGCGACGCAGGGCCGCATCGGCATCGGCGGGATTGATACCCGCCGTCTGACCCGCGCGATCCGCCAGCAAGGTGCGCCGCATGTGGCGTTACGCCATGATCCGGCAGGAAATTTCGATGTGGCGGCTCTGGTCGCCAAAGCCCGTGCGTGGCGCGGGCTGGAAGGGCTGGACCTTGCGAAAGAGGTGACCTGCGCCCAGTCCTACCGCTGGGATCAGACCCGCTGGGCCTGGCCCGGAGGATACGGCACGCGCGAGGGCGAAGGCCTGCGCGTTGTGGCGATCGACTATGGTGCCAAGCGCAATATTCTGCGCTGCCTTGCCTCGGCAGGGTGTGATGTGACCGTTCTGCCCGCGTCCGCCACGGCCGAGGATGTTCTGGCGCTGAACCCCGAAGGCGTGTTCCTGTCGAACGGCCCCGGCGATCCGGCGGCGACGGGTGCCTATGCCGTGCCGATGATCAAGGGCGTTCTGGACGCGGATATTCCGGTGTTCGGCATCTGCCTCGGGCATCAGATGCTGGCGCTGGCTTTGGGGGCCACGACCGTGAAGATGAACCACGGCCACCACGGCGCGAACCATCCGGTCAAGGATACCGATACCGGCCGCGTCGAGATAACCTCGATGAACCATGGCTTTACGGTCGATAGTCAGACGTTGCCTCGCGGCGTGCGTGAAACCCATGTGTCGCTGTTTGATGGTTCCAACTGCGGCATTGCGGTTGACGGAAAGCCGGTCTTTTCGGTGCAATATCACCCCGAAGCCAGCCCCGGCCCGCAAGACAGCAACTACCTCTTTGAACGCTTTGCAACGGCCATGCGCGAACGCCGCACCGCTTAGTCCCAAAAATCGCTCCGCCTCCGCCGCGTTCATCACTTCTTAACCTGGAATTAACCTCCGCCGGGCTTTCCTTTTGACAGTGTCGAAGGGAACCCATGTTTTTGCCCCGCATCCGCCTGCTGCCCGACCCGCGCCATGACGGGTTTGCCACCTTGCCACCGCAGGTTGGGTCGGCACAGTCGCTGGGGGTCATGCTGTTGCGCGACGGTGCCTTGTCGTCAGATGACCTTGTACAGGCGCTGACGCTGGCAAACCGGGGCGGCGGGCGGCTGTCTGACATCCTTCTGGCGCAGGGCCTGGTCACTGAGACAGCCCTTTTTGCGGCGCTGGCGCGGCAACTGGGGGCGGCGCGGATCACGCCGCTTCACGATACGCCCGACCCAAGGCTGATTGACAGGCTGGGGGCCACCATTTGTCTGCGCAACGGGCTTTTGCCGTGGCGGGCAATTGGCGGGGCCACGATCATCCTGACGGCGCAGCCCGACGATTTCGCGCAGCACCGTGACGGGCTGACCAGCCTTTTCGGCCCGGTGATCATGGCCCTTGCCCCCGCGTCCGAGATCGAGGCGTCGGTGCTGGCGCTGCGCGGGGCGGCGCTTGATCGCGTCGCCTGCACATTGGTGGCCGAAGCGGAAAGCTGCCGCACCTGGGGGCAGATTGCGCTGCCGTGGTGGGTGTTTGCCAGTGCGTTCGGCGTGGTTTTGGCGCTGATCTGGTCGCCCGTCTGGGTCTTTCTGGCTGTTGCCGGCTGGTCTGTGTTGACGCTGGCGCTGGCCACCGCGATGAAACTGGCCGCAGCGATCTCTGCGCTGCGCGCGCCTGCCGCTGAAACCCCGCCGCCGATCATCGCGCGGATGCCTGTCGTGTCGGTCATGGTGCCCCTGTTCCGTGAGGCGAACATTGCCGCCCGCCTGATCCGGCGGCTGGAGCGGCTGGAGTATCCGCGCGATCTGCTGGACATCGTGCTGGTGGTCGAAGAAGAAGATCAGACCACCCGCATTGCCCTGCGCAAAGCCGCGCTACCATCGTGGATGCGGGTGATCGTGGTACCGGACGGGCGGCTGAAAACCAAACCGCGTGCGCTTAACCACGCGCTTGGTCTGTGCCGGGGGGCGATCATCGGCATCTATGACGCCGAGGATGCGCCCGCGCCGGATCAGATCGCCCGCGTGGTTGACCGCTTTCACAGGCGCGGTGGCGATGTGGCTTGCCTGCAGGGGGTTCTCGATTTCTACAATCCGCGCACGAACTGGCTGTCGCGGTGTTTCACCATCGAATATGCGACATGGTTCCGCATCATCCTGCCGGGCCTCCCGCGGATGGGCCTGGCAATTCCATTGGGCGGGACGACGCTGTTCTTCCGCCGCGCCGCGCTTGAACGTCTGGGCGGGTGGGATGCGCATAACGTGACCGAAGACGCTGATCTGGGCTTTCGCCTTGCCCGCCACGGCTATCGCACCGAACTGATCGACAGCGTCACCGAGGAAGAGGCGAATTGCCGCGTGCTGCCCTGGATCCGGCAACGCTCGCGTTGGCTCAAGGGCTACATGATCACCTATGCCGTGCATATGCGCGACCCAAAGCTGTTGTTGCGCCAGCTTGGGTGGTGGAAATTCGCAGGCTTTCAGGTGTTTTTCCTGACCACCCTCTCGCAATTTCTGCTGGCGCCGGTGTTGCTTACGTTCTGGGCGGTGCCTCTGGGCCTGCCGCATCCGATGATGCAGGTGCTGACCCCGGCCCTGTCCGTGGTCCTGATGGGGGTTTTTCTGCTGACCGAGGCGGTGCAGCTTGCCATCGGCATTCTGGCGCTGCGGCTGACGCCGAACCGGATGGCTTGGCCGTGGGTTGCGATGCTGCACCTTTACTTCCCGCTGGGCGCTCTGGCGTCCTACAAGGCGGCGTGGGAACTGGTGGGCAACCCGTTCTACTGGGACAAGACAAGCCATGGCCACCATGACCCGCGGGTGTCGCTACGCAAGCCACGGGCCGCGGCCCCGACCGTCGAACCGCTCCGCCGCGCCGGGTAACGAGGGGCCTTAGCGCAGGCAGATCTCGCCTGCATCAATGCGCAGCCGCGTCTCGAACGCCTGCGAGATATGCGCGCGAAGGGCATGATACGCCGCATTGCCATCATGCGCGGCAATTGCCGCCACGATCCGGGCGTGTTCGTCCAGTGCCACCGCATCGCGACCCGCCGCCGCAAAAGATGTCGTTGCCATCAGCGCCATAGACCGATGCACAAGGCCCAGTTGTTGCACCAGAAAGCGATTGTGCGATGCCAGATGGATCTGCTTGTGAAACCGCCGGTTCGCGCGGCTAAGCACATGCGGATCACCACCCAGAAGCTGTTGATCATCGGCCAGCATGCCGCGCAACACGCTGATTTCCTCGTCTGATGCGTGGCGCGCGGCAAGACGGGCGGCAAGCCCCTCCAGCTCGGCCCGCACCGCGTAAAGCTCGGCCAACTGATTGTGATCCAGCGAGGCGACAATCAGGCTGCGCCCGTCGCGTGTCAGCATTGATTGCGTCTCAAGCCGCTGCAACGCCTCGCGCACCGGGGTGCGTGACACGCCAAGCCGGTCGGCCAGCCCCGATTCGACCAGGCGATCGCCGGGTTTGTAAAGCCCGGCGTCGATCGCATCCAGGATCAGAGTGTAGGCATCTTTCTGCACGGTCGGGCACTTTCAATTGCTTGGCCCGCAGGTTGGCCCCGCTTGACCATGCCCCGCAAGGCCGCACCATTGCAAGGCCATGCGGGCCGCGCTAGGCAGTGGCATGATCGCACAGCAGTTCCACCACGTCTCGACCTGGGTCTTTGACCTCGACAATACGCTATATCCACCCGAAATCCGCCTGTTCGACCAGATCGAGGTGCGCATGACCGCCTGGGTCATGCAGGCCTTGAACGTCGACCACGACCGCGCCGACCATTTGCGCCGTCACTACTGGGCGACCTATGGCACGACGTTGGCCGGGCTGATGCGCGAACATGACATCGACCCCGCACCCTATCTGACCGATGTGCATGACATTTCCCTTGACGCGCTGACCGTGGATGCGGGGCTGGTTGCGGCCATCGCCGCCCTGCCCGGACGTCGCATCGTCTATACCAACGGCTCGGCCCCCTATGCTGAACGGGTGCTTGCCGCGCGGGGGCTGAGGGGGCTGTTCCATGCCATCTACGGTGTTGAACATGCAGGCTTTCTGCCCAAACCCGACCGCGCGGCGTTTGAGCGCGTCTTTGCGCAGGATGGCTTGGTCCCCGCCTGTGCCGCGATGTTCGAGGATGACCGCCGCAATCTGGAGGCACCGCACCTGATGGGCATGCGCACCGTGCATGTAGCCCCCGAGGCCGACCCTGCACCGCATATCCATCACCACACCGACGATCTGGCGGGCTTTCTGCGCCAGCTTGTCTGACCGGGGCAAGATGCCGCTTGGACGATGCACGGCCTGCGCCCTAGATTGCAGATCAGAGGTGACTTTATGACACGGGCAGAGACAGATATTTTCATTTCAGGCGGCGGCGTCGCGGGGCTTGGCGCGGCGGCGGCGTTTGGCGCTGCGGGCT
>JBGSRQ010000135.1:0-3195 GCA_041737515.1 Rhodobacterales bacterium
TGCCCGCAATTGCGGCGTTGCCCGGCGGGCGCTGGGGGGCCGCAACCGAAACGTCGCAGGGCAAGGACACGCCCTCCGGCCATTGGGAGCTTTCGGGCGTGCCGGTGCCGTGGGACTGGACCTATTTTCCCGACACCGTGCCCGCCTTCCCCCCAGATCTGGTGGCGCGGGTTTGCCAGCTTGCGGGCTGCACGGCAATCCTGGGCAACTGCCACGCCTCGGGTGTGCCGATCATTGATCTGCACGGCGCGGCCCATCTGCGTACCGGCTGGCCGATCTGTTACACCTCGGCGGATTCAGTGTTCCAGATCGCCGCGCACGAGGAAAGTTTCGGGCTGGACCGGCTGCTGGCCCTGTGCGAGGCACTGGCACCAACGCTGCATGCAATGAAGGTGGGCCGGGTGATCGCGCGGCCCTTCATCGGGCAGCCGGGCAGCTTTACCCGCACCGCCAATCGCCGCGATTTCGCGATCGCGCCCCCCGCGCCGACGATCCTTGACCGCGCACAGGCGGCAGGCTGCGTGACCCATGCGGTGGGAAAGATCGGCGATATCTTCTCGCATCGCGGGATTGATCATCTGCACAAGGGAAAGTCGGACTCTGACCTTTTCGAACATATCCTCAGACTTTCTGATCAGATTGAACCCGGTTCACTGACCTTTGCGAACCTTGTCGAATTTGACAGCCTCTATGGCCACCGCCGCGATGTGGCCGGATACGCCCGCGCGCTGGAATGGGCAGACGGCCAGATCGCCCGGTTGCTTCCCCGCCTCCGCCCCGGCGACATCGCGATCTTCACCGCCGACCATGGCAATGATCCCACTTGGCGTGGCACCGACCATACCCGCGAACGGGTGCCGGTGCTGATTGCGGGGGCGGGCGCGGGCGAGATCGGGGTCTGCGATTTCGTCGATGTGGCGGCGACGGTTGCGACGCATCTTGGAATAGCGCCGAACGGATTGGGAAAAAGCCTGCTATGACCCTGCAAACCTTGCCAAAGATCGAGCTTCATCTGCATCTGGAAGGGGCAGCGCCGCCGTCTTTCATTCGCGGGTTGGCGAAGGAAAAGCACATCGACATCGCCGGGATATTCGCCGAGGACGGCAGCTATCGCTTTGCTGATTTCGATGCGTTCCTCAAGGTTTACGAGGCCGCCACCAGCACGCTGAAATCGCCCGAGGATTACCACCGCCTGACCCTTGCCGTGCTTGAAGAAAGCGCTGCAAGTGGCGTGGTCTATTCGGAAACCTTCCTGTCACCCGATTTTTGTGGCGGGCGTGATCTGAGTGCGTGGCGCGAATATCTGCACGCCATCCGCGAGGCGGCAGATCAGGCAGAGCGCGACCTTGGCATCACCCTGCGCGGCATCGTCACCTGCATCCGTCATTTCGGGCCGGACAAGGCCCGCGAAACGGTGCGCTGTGCGGTGGAAACGGCGGGCGACTGGCTGGTGGGTTTCGGTATTGCCGGGGATGAAAAAGTATTGCAACCCAAAGACTTCCGTTGGTCTTTTGATGCAGCACGCGAAGCAAATTTGCGGCTGACCGTCCATGCCGGCGAATGGGGCGGCCCGGACTCCGTGCGGGCGGCTCTGGACGATCTGCGGCCCGAACGCATCGGCCACGGTGTGCGCGCGATTGAAGATCTGGCACTGGTGGACCGCATCGCCGAGGCGGGCATCGTGCTTGAGGTCTGCCCCGGTTCCAACATCGCGCTGGGCCTTTACCCCGGCTGGCGCAAACACCCGATTGCCGAATTGGACCGGCGCGGCTGCAAGGTCACGATCTCTACCGACGACCCGCCTTTTTTCCACACCACGATGGCGCGCGAATATGACCGGCTGCACGACGCGTTCGAATGGGATGAGGGCCAGTTTCAGCGCCTGAACCAGACCGCGCTTGACGCGGCCTTCTGTGATGCCGATACCCGCGCCCGTATCCAGAAATACCTGACGCCCAACCCCTGAGTTCCGGAGGCTGCCATGCTCAACCATCTGACCATCGTCGATCACCCGCTGGTGCAGCACAAGCTGACGCTGATGCGGCAGAAAGACACCTCCACCGCCGGGTTCCGCCGCCTGTTGCGGGAAATCAGCCTGCTGCTGGCCTATGAGGTGACGCGCGAGCTGGACATGACGACGATCCCGATTGAAACGCCTGTCGGGCCGATGCAGGCCCCCACGCTGGACGGCAAGAAATTGGCGCTGATTTCCATTTTGCGCGCGGGCAATGGCCTGCTGGACGGTATTCTGGAACTGATCCCGGCGGCGCGGGTGGGCTTTGTGGGTCTGTATCGCGACCCCGAAACGCTGCAACCGGTGCAGTATTACTACAAGGTGCCCGATCTTCTGGATGAGCGCATGACGATTGTGGTCGATCCGATGCTGGCGACGGGCAATTCATCCGCCGCAGCGATCTCGCTTTTGAAACAATCAGGCGCGCGCAACCTGCGGTTCTTGTGCCTTCTTGCGGCCCCCGAGGGGGTGAAACGCATGAAAGAGGCCCATCCGGACGTGCCAATCGTCACAGCAGCGGTAGACAGCCACCTCAATGACCATGGATATATTGTGCCGGGGCTAGGAGATGCGGGAGATCGTATGTTCGGCACAAAATAGAGTAATTCCCCTTTGACTTGGAAACAATGATGCCGCATTGTTAGGCCCACGCGATGGGAGTGTTCGATGCTGGCAAAAGTAGTTTCCGTATCCTTGGTGGCCGCTGTGTTGGGGTTCGGTGCCCTGCACGCGCAGACGCTGGATCAGATCGGTGGACCGAAAGAGACGCCGCCTGCCAGCTATCAGGGGCAGACCTACATCGACAGCCGCGGCTGCGTGTTCCTGAGGGCCGGTTTCGGCGGTCGCACAAACTGGATCCCGCGCGTGTCAAGCAACCGCAAGGTGCTGTGCGGCTATACCCCCACCTTCGCGGCAAAGCCCGCGATCGAGGCCGCGCCAACCGTTGTGGCGGCCGCTCCGGTGGTCGTGCCACAACTTCAGCCGCAACCCAAAGCCCCGGCGGCGGGCGCTCCGATTGAAACAGTCGCCTCGATTGCGGCCTTGCCCAAGGCAGTGCCAGCGCCCGTTGTGCCGATTGCACGGGTTCCGGTCCAAAGCTACACGGCAGCCCCGGTCCGGCAGCAACAGGTCGCACCCCGCGCGACCCCTGTCGTGATGCCGCTGGCAACGGCACTGGCAAC
>JBGSRQ010000191.1:0-8736 GCA_041737515.1 Rhodobacterales bacterium
CAGACGTAGCGCAAAAAGAAACCCCCCGAAGGCGGTGAAGCACTCCAGAGGGTCCCGATTTACTCGCAATCTATTGGTACCCAAAAAATCGAATCACTGCAACACCGATTTCGGTGACCGGTATCCTTTTGCTGTCTGAAATCAGATGGAACACCAGAAAGTCACGGCCGTATTGGCCGAGGCACAGTTGAACTGTGCCTTCTCACCTCACAATTCCTTTGTTGGCATCGGCACAATCGACCAGCAGCCACATTTTGCTCCGGTCACGCGGCGTGCCCTGATGACCGCGGTCAACACCGCCGGCCGCACGCTTGGGCTGCGGTCTTCATCCGTGGTTGTGCTTGACGCCCTACTCAGCTGCCTGCCCTGCACCGACCCAAAAACCGGCAGCGACACCCCGATCACACCCCTGACGTTGCTGACCGTCTTTGCCTGCAATGATACGCTGTGTTTCCGCGCAAAAGGCATGACGGAGAGGCAGCTTCGGCGGCATCTGGAAAAGCTTGAAGCGGCCAATCTGATCCAACGGCGTGACAGTGCCAATGGCAAACGGTTCCCGATCATGCGCAAAGGAACGGTCATCGGGGCTTTCGGCCTTGACCTTTCCCCCCTTCTCGCCCGGTCCGACGAAATTCTGGCACTTTCTCGGAAGCATCGTGAGGATACTGAAGAGCTTCGCGGTCTGAAGGCCGCTATCCAGAAGCTGCGCGCAGAATGCCTGTCTCTTGACCTGAAGGGCGAAGCGCTTGAGTTTGTTGACGCTGCCCGCAACTGCGCCCGTCGCACCGGGATTACCCTGTTGCAGGCAACCAGCATCATAGACCGCCTTGGGGCCATCTTGCACACCGAAGAGCCCGCACCAATCATCACAGACCGTGGTGAATTGGCCGCGGCAAACGTTTCGGAACACCCACACATGCACAACGGCATGAATCTGGATTCGTCAAACGATACGCCCGCCACAGACGGGCAAAATGTCCGGCACAAAGAGACTCCGAAATCATATACAAAAAAAAGCTTGCCCCGGTCGATCGCAGAGATCTGGGCTTCGCTGACTGCCATACCGGCCTTTTATCCCGACCGACCAAAATCAGAGCATGCTCTCTTGCAACTACTTTTCGATTTCGGAAGGATGCTGAGAATAAGCAGCACACTATTGGGAAGGGCGGTTTCCGTCCTTGGCGTAGACAAAGCAATCAACGTGGCAGACCAGATTGCCAGTATGGGTGATCAAGTGAAAAGCCCCGACAGCTACTTGTCAAAAATCCTGACAAACCGCCGATATCTGCAGGTTGGCCATGGCCAACTTTGCCCCGAAATCTAACCGGTTGTGCAAATCCCTGGGCACAAACGTGCCGTCTTGTCACGGGACGGACGTGAGAGCCCAACTGCATCACCCAATTGCGATGCCATTTCCGTGGCTTTGACTGACTGCCGCACGGGGAAAGGGCAGGGGCCTTCGCTGGGAAACATCGCTGAACGGCCAAGGTCGTGGAGGCCATCCGTCATTGTCTATAAAATACCTTTTTATCAACATACTAGAAGAAATCCTGTACCCTCAGTGTGGAAGCTCAAGCCGGCAAAAGCCACCAACGGCTCAACACACTTGCACAGCTTGAACGGTCGGCTGAAGTCCGGTCTGGCCCTTATGGCAAAGCCAATAGGGCAGGGGGGCCAGACGCTGTCGATTGCAATGGCAACGCTGTCATTACCGGTTGTAGCCACCCGGCCTAAGTGTGAAAGTAGTGATCACTGGCACCGGGGGCCACACCGTCCCGAAGGCGGACCATGCCATCGCAGAACCTGGATCGGAAGAAGGAGCGACCATGACCAAGCGTATCGTTTTCACTGGGGGCACGGGCAAAGCGGGGCGTGATGCGATTCCGCATCTGCTGGCCAAGGGCTACGACATTCTTAACGTCGATCTCAAACCGCTGAACCTGCCCGGCGTGAACACATTGATTGCAGACCTGACCGATGGGGCGCAGACGTTCAACGCGCTGACAAGTCATTTCGGGCTGGAGCACTACGAAGATGGCAAGGTGCCCGGCCCGGTCGATGCCGTGGTTCACTTCGCGGCCATCCCCCGTGTCGGGATCGAGCCGGACAACAAGACTTTCACAGCCAATGTCGTATCTACCTACAACGTGATCGAAGCGGCGATGAAACTGGGAATCCGCAAGGTCATCGTCGCGTCATCCGAGACGACGTATGGGGTTTGCTTTGCCGAAGGTGACAAGGATTATCATTCCTTCCCGCTGGACGAAAGCTATGACAGCGACCCGATGGACAGCTATGGCCTGTCCAAGGTGGTGAATGAAAAGACCGCCCGCGCCTTTGCGATGCGGTTTGGCGCAGACATCTATGCCCTGCGCATCGGCAACGTGATCTCGCAGGAAGATTACGCCAATTTTCCGGGTTATCTGGCCAACCCGCCCAGCCGCAAACGCAATGCATGGAGCTATATCGACGCCCGCGATCTGGGCGAGATCGTGCATCTGTGCCTGCAAAAGGATGGCCTTGGCTATCAGGTGTTCAACGCCGTGAACGACACGATTACCGCCAACGAGCCGACGGCAAGCTTTCTTGCCAAATACGCCCCGAACACACCGATCACCCGCCCGATGGGAGAGTGGGAGGCACCGATTTCGAACCTGAAGGCGCGCGAGGTATTGGGGTTCAAAGAGTCGCATCCCTGGCGTAAGTACGTGAAGGGCTAAAGGAACCGCGCGACACATGGCAAAGCAAAGGTATCGGCTGACTGACCGCAAAAGCAAGGTCACAGTCAGTGATGTTGCGCGCCTCGCCGAGGTCAGTGACAGCACCGTGTCACGCATCATGCGCGGGCAGGGGCTGGTGGCCGATGCCACGCGCGAAAAGGTCATGGCGATGGTCAAGGCGCTGGGTTATGTGCCCAACCGGATCGCAGGTTCGCTGGCGTCGCTTGACAGCCGCCTTGTCGGGGTCGTGATCCCATCCTTGTCTAACATTGTGTTTCCCGAGATACTGCAGGGCATCAACGCAGGCCTTGCCGGAACAAATCGCCAGTCGGTCATTTCCGTGACCGACTACGATCTGGACAAGGAGGAGGAGGTTGTCCGCAACCTGCTGGCCTGGCAACCTGCTGCCGTGCTGATTGCGGGCAGTATTCATACCTTTGCCACGCAAAAGATGCTGGAAAACAGCGGCGTCCGGGTGATCGAGTTCATGGAAATCGACCATCCGCCGATTGATACAGCGGTAGGTCTTTCCCATGTGGCCGCAGGCAAGGCCGCGGCCCTGCATCTGGTGCAGCGCGGTTACCGGCGCTTTGGCTATGTGGGGTATGGCGGCACCTTGGATCTGCGCGCGCGGATGCGCTATCAGGGCCTGTGTGAGGGGCTGGCCGAGGCCGGACTTGGTTTCGTCGCCGAAAGCATGTCAGACGGGCAGACCACGGTCGCCAAGGGCAAGGAGCAGACATCCGAAATCTGTGCCCGTGTCCCGGATCTGGACGTGCTGACCTTTAGCAGTGACGATATGGCGGTAGGTGGCCTGTTTCATTGTCTGAACGCCGGGATCCGGGTGCCCGAAGATCTGGGCCTTTTTGGCTTCAACGGTCTCGAACTCGGACGTGCCCTGCCGCAACCCCTGTCCACCGTGCGCACCAACCGGTTCGAGATCGGCAAGCGTGCGGTCGAGGAGTTCTTGTTGAACCCGACCCGTCCCGATCAGCCCAAGATCATTGATACCGGTTTCGAGATTTTCGAGGGCGCAACCGCCTGACACCCCGTCGCAGCCAATGCAAAGAGCGCCCGGACCAGCCGGACGCCCTTTTTCAGATCGTCAGATCACTTCTGGATGCAGGTATCCACGGTATCCTTGGTGCATTCATCCAGACCGGTGAAGATCGGGTCTGCGACGGACTTGCCTTCGATCAGATCAATCATCGCACCCGGCGCAAGATAGCCCATCTCGAAGGGGCGCTGACCGACCAGAGCGGTGACCAGACCTTCGCGGGCCAGATCAACCTGAGCGCCGATGGTGTCGGCAGCACCGATTACAAAGTCATTGCTGGCAATGCGGTCTGCCAGCGGCCCGACCAGATCGCGATAGGGCTGCGGCGCGCCGAACATCGGCCAGCCACCCATGATGCCGAAAGCGTCAAGATCGGGGTTTGCCGCCAGAATGTCGGTCATCGCCTGAACGCCCTTGGCGCCATCGTCATTGGTGAACACGGGGCAGCCCGGAACTTCGGTCCAGCCCCCTTCGCCGGCCAGCGCGGCCAGACCCGGAGTGCCGGTCAGCGCATCGCGCATACCTTGCGCACGGCGCAGGATGTTGTCTGCGCCGGGGTTGCCCTCGATCGTGCAGATGGTCCCCCCATTCGGTTTGGCCTTCTTGATGTATTCACCGATCCGCTGGCCCATCAGGCTGTTGTCGGTGCCCAGATAGGTCTTGCGCAAGCCCGCATCTTCGGGCGCAAGATCGGCGTCCAGCGTCATCACGGGAATCGTCGGCGCTGCGGTTTTCAGGGTCTGCGCGATCAGCTTGGCGTTCGAGGGCGAGATGGCCATTGCCACGGTCGTGGGCTTGCCCAGCATGTCCTGCACGATTTGCGCTTCGCCCGCCTCATCCGAGGTGGAGGCCGGGCCGGTGTAGAAACACTCGTATTCGCTGTCCGCGTTTTCGGCGTTCCACTTCTGGCAGCCCTGATTGATCGCCTCGAAGAAGGGGTTATCCAGACCCTTCACGACGATCACGAGTTGTTTCTTCTCCTGGGCAAATCCGGCACCGGATCCAAGTGCCAGAATCGCGGCCGCAGTGGCCAGCATCAAGGTCTTCTTCATGTCAGCAGTCCTCCCTAAAAGCCGCGTTTGTCTGGCGGCAAGTGTTGATGTCTTTCTGCACGATTCCGGAGGCTTGCGTTGCCCCTTCGTGAAATCTGTAAAGTGACGCGCAGATCATCCATGAATGTCCAACGTTCAAATCCGTGCCCTTCGCAGACGGCCCGAAGCACACCTGATTCTCTGGAAAAAATATCATAAACCAGATTTTATGACAGCGCTATTATATCAAATATTTCATTGACTTTGCAGGATCGGTGAATATCCTTCCAGACCAAACAAGGCGGGGTTTGGCAGGCGCTTGGGCTGGTGACCGGGGCATCGGTTTGCCGGTTCCGCGCTGTAGGGGTCCGGGGGGTAGGCGCCGGATGTGCGTGCTGCCGTGTCGGTCTTTCGGGGGGAAGCAATCAAAGTGGCTGTTCTGGAGCTAAGGCATATTTCCAAGCACTTCGGTGCCATCGAGGCCGTCAAGGACGTGTCGTTTTCGCTAGAGGCCGGCGAGGTGATCGGCCTGATGGGCGACAACGGCGCGGGCAAATCCACCCTCGTCAAGATGATGGCCGGAAACTTCCGGCCCAGCAGCGGCACCATCCTGATGGATGGCAAGGAAATCGTCATGAGCCGCCCGGTTGAAGCGCGCGAGCATGGGATCGAGATCGTGCATCAGGATCTGGCGCTGTGCGATAACCTGACGGCCGCCGCCAACGTCTTTCTGGGGCGCGAGTTGCGGCTGGGTTTTGGGCCGCTGAAGGTACTTGACTATGCCGGCATGTACCGCCGCGCCGGCGAAATCTTTGCCGAGCTGAAATCGGAAACCCGGCCTCGGGATCTGGTCAAGAAGATGTCGGGGGGCCAACGGCAGGCTGTCGCAATCGCACGGACCCGTCTGAGCAATGCCAAGATCGTTCTGATGGATGAACCGACCGCTGCCATATCGGTGCGTCAGGTGGCCGAAGTGCTGAACCTGATCCGCCGCCTGCGGGATCAGGGGATCACGGTGGTTCTGATCAGCCATCGGATGCCCGACCTGTTTGCCGTGGCTGACCGCGTGATCGTGATGCGTCGCGGCACAAAGGTCGCCGACAAGACCATCGCTGCAAGTTCGCCCGAAGAGGTGACCGGATTGATCACGGGCGCCATCGAAACCGTCTGACCCATTGCGCAAAGGCTTCCAATGACAAGCTCGCTGACCAGTTCCATCGACCAAAAGCAGCAGACATGGCTTTCCAGCGTTCTGGCAAGCCAGACCCTCTGGGTGTTCGTCGCGGTGATTGCGGCGAGCATTGCCTTGTCCTTTGCGACAGACAGTTTCGCCACCAGCAAGAACCTTTACAACATCACGCGCAACGTGACCTTTACCGCGATCATCGCGCTTGGCATGACATTGGTCATCATCACCGGCGGTATCGACCTGTCGGTGGGATCGGTTTTGTGCCTGTGCAGCATGGTCCTGGCGGTTGTCATGCACGCGGGCTATTCGATCGAGGTCGGAATTGCGGCCTCGATCCTGACGGCGCTTGTGGTGGGGGCCTTCAATGGGTTTCTGATCGCCTATATCGGCCTGCCGCCCTTTGTGGTGACATTGGGTATGCTGTCTGTGGCCCGCAGTCTGGCAATGGTGGCCTCGGGCAATACCGTGGTGTTCGAGTTCGGCCCTGACCACGACATTCTGCTCGCTCTGGGTGGGGGGGCCTGGTTCTTCGGCATCGCGAACCCGGTGGTGTACATGGTTGTTCTGGCGCTGCTGACCGGCTTTGTTCTGCGGTGGACCCGGTTTGGCCGCCACGTTTTCGCCATCGGTGGCAATGAAAGCGCCGCAACCCTGACCGGCGTGCCGGTCAAGATGATCAAAGTCGCGGTTTACATGATTTCGGCTTTGTCGGCCGGAATTGCCGGAATCGTGCAAACGGGCTGGCTTGGCGCGGTGACAACAAACATTGGTGCGGGGATGGAGCTGCAGGTGATTGCCGCCGCTGTCATCGGCGGCGCCAACCTTGCCGGAGGCGGAGGAACGGCCCTTGGTGCCATCATCGGTGCCATGCTGATCGAGGTCATCCGCAACAGTCTTGGCCTTCTGGGCATCAACGCCTTCTGGCAGGGCAGTTTCATCGGCGGTGCCATCCTGTTTGCTGTCATGTTCGACCGCTTGGCCAACTACCGCAAGAACACCTGACCAGCGGCCCGGTCGCGACTGAACCCCGAGTGGAGACTGTGCAGATGAATGTTGGCGTTGTCGGCCTTGGTTCGATGGGTTTTGGGATGGCGGCGTCATTGTTGCGGGCCGGGCATGCGGTTTGTGGGTCGGACGTGAACGCCGATGCCGTGCAGCGTTTGATGGCGGCGGGGGCAACGACGAATATGGTTGCGGCGGCTGGCGGTCTTGAGGCGCTGGTGGTGGTCGTTCTGAATGCGGCTCAGGTCGAGGCGGTTCTGTTTGGCGACGCGGGTCTTGCTCCGAAACTGCCAAAGGGTGCTGTGGTGATCTGCTGTGTCACCGTGGCGCCGGATTTTGCCCGCGCAATGGCGGCACGGTGTGCGGGTCTGGGGCTGCTTTATCTGGATGCGCCGATCTCGGGCGGGTCGGTCAAGGCGGCGGCGGGCAAGCTTTCGGTGATGGCCTCGGGCACACCCCCGGCTTTTGCGGCAGCGCGGCCGGTTCTTGCTGCAACGGCCGAGAATGTTTTCGAGTTGGGCGACAGCGCAGGCGCAGGCTCGGCCATGAAGGCGGTCAATCAGATGCTGGCCGGGGTTCATATCGCGGCGATGGCCGAGGCGGTGACCTTTGGCATGACCCAAGGTATCTCGCCCGACAGCTTTGTGGCGGTGATCCCGCATTGCGCGGGCACCAGCTGGATGCTGGAGAACCGCGCGCCGCATGTTGTGTCAGGCGATTACACGCCCCATTCCGCCGTTGACATCTGGCCCAAGGATCTGGGCATCGTGCTGGATGTCGCGCGGTCGGCAAAGTTCGCGGCCCCTCTGACGGCGGCGGCGTTGCAGCAGTTTGTCGCGGCTTCCGGCATGGGCCTTGGGCTGCAGGACGATGCGGCGGTGGCCAAGGTCTATGCCCGAAACGCCAGCCTGACCTTGCCCGGCGAGGATTAGGTGCATGGCCTTTTTCGGTGCGATTGCGGATGATCTGACCGGGGCCACCGATCTTGCGGGTCTTTTGGCACGGTCTGGCGTCGCGGTGTCGCTGCGGATGGGGCTGCCGTCAGAGCCGCCTCTTGCGAAAGCCCCCCACGACACTGCACCGATCGAGATCATTGCCCTGAAATGCCGCACAACTCCGGTGGCGCAAGCGGTGTCCGAAACCCGGGCGGCGCTGGCGTGGCTGCGGGCGGCGGGGGCGCAGCGCATCTTCTGGAAATACTGCTCGACCTTCGATTCCACGGCGCAAGGCAATATCGGTCCGGTCGCCGAGGCGCTGATGGCAGATCTTGGCACGACTCAGACGATCTATTGCCCGGCCTTTCCGGAAAACGGTCGCAGCATATTCATGGGCAATCTGTTCGTGGGTGAGCAGCCGCTGGCCGAAAGCCCGATGAAGGATCACCCCCTGACGCCCATGCGCGACAGCAACCTGATGCGGCTTCTGGCGCCGCAGGTCACGCGGCCCGTCGGGCTGGCGAACCGCTTGACGGTGGCCAAGGGCGGGTTGCGGCAGAGGCTGGACGATCTGGCGGCCGCAGGGGTGGCGCATGTGGTGGTGGATGCGGTCAGCAATGATGATCTTCGTCTGATCGCCGAGGCTTGCCAGTCGATGCCCCTGTTGACCGGCGGCAGTGCGCTGGCGATGCCGCTTCCTGCGCTGTGGGTGCAACAAGGGTGCATGACGCTGGCCGCTGCGGCCGACATGCCCCGGGCCGATCAAGGCGGTGCGGTTGTGCTGTCGGGCAGTTGCTCTGCC
>JBGSRQ010000202.1:0-2705 GCA_041737515.1 Rhodobacterales bacterium
CGCGACCACGCTCAACGCGCACCCGCACCAGTCGGCGCGCGTGGCCGTCGTGCACAACGGCATCATCGAGAATTTCCGCGATCTGCGCAACGAGCTGACCGCCGCAGGCCACGCCTTCCAGTCCGAAACCGATACCGAGACAGTCGCGCATCTGGCTCAGTCGCATCTGGATGCGGGTCTGTCGCCCACTGACGCTGTGCGCGAAACCCTGTCCCGCCTGCACGGGGCGTTTGCGCTGTGCTTTCTGTTCCACGGCGAGGATGATCTGATGATCGCCGCGCGCAAAGGCTCTCCCCTCGCCATCGGGCACGGGACGGGCGAAATGTTCGTGGGCTACGACGCCATTGCTCTGGCCCCGATGACCGACCGCATCACCTATCTGGAAGAAGGCGACTGGGCCGTGATCACCCGCCACGGCGCCCAGATTTATGATGCCGCAGACCGCCGCGCCAACCGCGCCGAGACGCGCATCCAGATTGACCAGACCCGCATCGACAAGGCGGGCTACAAACATTTCATGGCCAAGGAGATTGCCGAGCAACCCGTTGTTCTGGCCGACGCCCTGCGTCATTACGTCACCGCAAACAGGCTGAACCTGCCCGCCGAGCTTGATTTCGCCAAGATCGACCGCGTGACGATGGTTGCCTGCGGCACCGCGTCATACGCCTGCCATGTCGCGAAATACTGGTTCGAACAGATCTCGGGCCTGCCCGCCGATATCGACGTGGCCTCCGAATTCCGCTACCGTGAACCGCCGCTTTCCACCGAAACGATGGCCCTTTTCGTCAGCCAGTCCGGCGAGACCGCCGATACCCTTGCCGCCCTGCGCTATTGCGAAGGCAAAGTCGCAAGGATCGTGTCGGTTGTGAACGTGCCGACCTCGTCCATCGCGCGGGAAAGCGATATCGCGCTGCCGATTCTGGCTGGCGTGGAAGTCGGCGTGGCGTCAACCAAGGCCTTCACCTGCCAACTGACGGTCCTCTACCTTCTGGCGCTGCAGGCCGCCCATGCCCGCGGCCGCCTGAGCATCGCAGCGCTCCGGGATCACCTCGATGCGCTGTCGCTTTTGCCGGGCCTGATGAACCACGCGCTGGGGCTTGCGGGTGACATCGCAGCCATCGCCGAAAAACTGGCCGAGGCGCAGGATATCCTGTTCCTTGGCCGCGGTGCCATGTACCCGCTGGCACTGGAAGGCGCGCTGAAGCTCAAGGAAATCAGCTATATTCATGCCGAAGGCTATGCCTCGGGCGAACTGAAACATGGCCCCATCGCGCTGATCGACGCGCATGTGCCCGTGATCGTTCTGGCCCCGCGCGACGCGCTGTTCGACAAGACCGTGTCGAACATGCAAGAGGTGATGGCCCGCCACGGCAAGGTCCTGCTGATCTCCGATGCACAAGGCGTGGCCGAGGCCGGGGCGGGCTGCTGGAAGACCATCACCCTGCCCGCAGTCCCCGATGCGCTGGCACCGATCCTTTATGCGGTCCCCGCACAGCTTCTGGCCTACCACACCGCCATCGCCAAGGGCACCGATGTCGACCAGCCTCGCAATCTGGCAAAATCGGTCACCGTCGAATGACCGCCGATGAAGCGATCGCCGCTCTCAAGGCCCGCGCCATCCCCGGCAAGGCCGACGACGCACGCGCCTATCACAAGGCTGACCGCCCCTATCTGGGCACAACCGTCCCAGAGATTGACACGCTGGCAAAAGGCTGGCGCGCGGCGCTCTCGCTTGAAGACCGCCTGACCCTTGCCCAGGACCTCTGGGCCTCCAACATCCACGAAGCCCGCGTCGCTGCCGCCAAACTCCTGACTCAGGCCCGCATCCGCCCCTCGGACGACGCCGCTTGGGCCCTTTTGCAAACCTGGGTGCCCGAATTCGACGCCTGGGCCATCGCCGATCATGCCGCATCGGCCATCGCCCGACGCCTGACCGCCAATCCCGGCCGGCTCGACGCGCTCGACCCATGGACCATCCATGCAAACATGTGGACCCGCCGCGCCGTCCTCGTCGCAACCTTGCCCTTCGCCCGCCTGAACCACCCGACCGAAGCGGAGCAAGCCGCCCGCGAACGCGCGCTTGGCTGGGCCGCAACCTTCACCGCCGACCGGGACTGGTTCATCCAGAAAGCCGTCGCAAGCTGGATACGCGATCTCTCCAAACACGACGCCCCCCGCGCCGCCTTCTTTCTGGCCGAACACGGCCCCTATCTGCGCAGTTTCGCGCGCAAGGAAGCCGCACAATACCTGCCCGTCTGATGCGCCCGCCCCGCCGCTTTCATTTTGACGAAAGTATCCTCGGGGGGTGAATTGGCGCACGGCGACAAGAGGGGGGCAGAAAGCCCCCCTGATATTTTTCCCTCAAGAATGTCGGCTTCTCTCAAGAATATCGGCGCGGCCGTTTTTCCGGGATCCCCGGCTCTATTCGGAGAATACCGTCACCGTCGGCACATCGGTCAACGAAAGCCCCAGCGCGCGATAGGCCGCCAGCGACAACAGCGCCGCCCCCGAGCCGGGCCGCAGATCAACCTTCACCGATGCCCCGCCCGGCACCGACACCCGGCCTGCGGCGGGCGCTGTGACCAGCGCCGATTGCAGCCAGAACCCCGGCTCTGTCGGATTGCCCAGTGCCACTGAAACCGACCCAAGGCCGGATTCCGCGACAGGGGCTGACACGTTCACGGCGGCCGCGCGCTGCTCGGGCG
>JBGSRQ010000119.1:0-2918 GCA_041737515.1 Rhodobacterales bacterium
CAAAGCGCTTCTGGCACGCATCGGTGTGCCGGTGCCCGCAGGGGTTTCGGCGGTAAATCTTGCCGCGCTTGCGCTTCACGCGGCAGGTTTGCAGGCGCCGCTTGCGCTTAAAGGCCTGGGATTTGCGCACAAGACCGAGGCGGGGGCGGTGCGGCTTGGGCTGGCCACATTGGAGGGTCAGGCCGAGATGCCCGGTGCGACCGGCTATCTGGCGGAGGAAATGGTCACGGGGGCGGTGGCCGAGGTTCTGCTCGGTCTGCGCCGTGACCCGGTTTACGGCATGACGCTGACGCTGGGCATGGGCGGGGTTGCGGCCGAGATTCTGGACGACACCGTGACGCTGGTGCTGCCGGTTGACCGGGGCGAGGTTCTGGCGGCCCTGCGTCGCTTGCGGCTTTGGCCGTTGCTGGACGGGTATCGCGGGCGGCCGGTCGCGGATGTGGCGGCACTGGCCGACATCGCCTTGGCGCTGGCCGCACACATGCAGGCCGATACCGGACTGGAAGAAATAGAAATCAACCCGGTTCTTGTGCGCAAGGTCGGGGCGGTGGCGGTGGATGCTTTGATCAGAAGGGCAGAATGATGGATATGCTGACAACAGGGCCGATCCGCACGCGGGTTGAAGGTGCCATTCTTGAAGTGACACTGGACCGGCCCAAGGCCAATGCGATTGACCTGATCACCAGCCGGATCATGGGACAGGTATTTCGTGCCTTTCGCGACGATCCATCCTTGCGGGTAGCCATTCTGCGGGCCGAGGGTGACAAGTTCTTCTGCCCCGGCTGGGATCTGAAGGCGGCTGCTGCGGGCGATGCGGTGGACGGCGATTACGGCGTGGGCGGCTTTGGCGGTCTGCAGGAATTGCCGGGGCTGAACAAGCCTGTGATCTGTGCCGTCAACGGCATCTGCTGCGGCGGCGGGTTGGAGCTGGCGCTAAGCTGTGATCTGATCATCGCCACCGATAACGCAACCTTCGCGCTGCCAGAGATCCGGTCCGGCACGGTAGCCGATGCGGCTTCGATCAAGCTGCCCAAGCGTATTCCCTATCATGTCGCGATGGACCTTTTGCTGACCGGGCGCTGGTTTGATGCGGCCGAGGCGTTGCGCTGGGGCCTGCTGCGCGAGGTTTGCGCGCCTGCTGATCTGTTGCCCCGGGTCTGGGATCTGGCACGGCTTCTGGAATCCGGGCCACCGCTGGTTTACGCTGCGATCAAGGAAGTGGTGCGCGAGGCCGAAGCGATGAAGTTTCAGGATATCCTGAACCGCGTCACGCAAAGCCAACTGCCAACGGTCGAGCGGCTTTATTCATCCGAAGATCAGCTTGAGGGTGCGCGCGCCTTTGCGGAAAAGCGCGATCCGGTCTGGAAGGGGCGTTAGCCCCAGGCGTAGTTGAAGCTGACGCTGATGCGTTCGTCGTCGGCCATGTTCAGCGGCACTTCGTGGCGCAGCCAGCTTTCCCACAGCAGCACATCGCCGACGGCGGGGGCTACATAAACGAAGGTGCGCAATTCTTCGCGCGCCTTTTTCCGGCGCGGCGGGGCGGCCATCATCATCGCAAGTCGGGGGTCTTCGAACTTGATCGCACTCGCTTCGGGCGGCATCGCCACATAGGTCGTGCCGCTGATCACACTGTGCGGATGGATGTGCGAGGTATGCACGCCCCCGGTGGGCAGGATGTTGATCCAAAGGCTGTCGAGGCGCAGTTTCTTGTCGCCCAGTTCGAAATCCAGATCCTTGGCAAAGGCCGCCACATGTTTGTCAAGGCACTTTACCAGTGCCTTGAAGACCGGCATCCGCCAGCCAAGATCGGCCAGCGAGGCATAGCTGGTATAGCCGGGATATCCGTTTGCCTCGCACCAGTCCTGCCCGGCTTCGTCATCGTCGGCGATGGAAAGACAGGTCGCCTCCATCTCGGACGGGTCAGGGGCCTTGCCCTGTTCGGACAGGGCGGCGTGATAGAGGCGAGTTGCGAAAAGCGATGTGATCTGGGTCATGCGTTCTTTTAACGCAACGTCGCAGGCGGGGCGAGGGGGATCGGTGTCATGAAACCGACACGAGGCGTCGCAACCTGTTCAGCCCGGCCCGCATGGAAGATTAGGGTGGCAAAAAATCGGGGGCGGGGCGTGAAGGGGACGGATTACATCATCGTGGGCGCAGGCTCGGCGGGGTCGGTGCTGGCCGATCGGTTAAGTGCCAGCGGACGCCACCGCGTCACCGTGATCGAGGCGGGGGGCAGCGACTGGCGCTTTTATGTGCAACTGCCGCTGGGGTACGGCAAGCTTTTCTATGATCCGGCGGTCAACTGGATGTATCACGCCGAGCCTGACCCGGGCCTTGCGGGCCAGTCGGATCACTGGCCGCGCGGGAAGATCCTTGGCGGATCATCTTCGATCAACGCGATGGTCTATATCCGTGGCCATGCCGACGATTATCGCGATTGGGGCCGCGCCGCACCGGGCTGGGAATGGGCAGATGTCCTGCCCGCCTTCCGCGCCATGGAAGATACCGAAGCCGGGGGCGACGCCTATCGCGGCGAGGGTGGGCCGTTGTTCGTTTCGGCCAACCGCAGCGGCCTGCACCCTTTGGTTCCCGATTTTATCGCGGCCTGTGCGGCGGCGGGCCTGCCTTTCAACCCCGATTTCAACGGTGCCGAACAGGAAGGGGCCGGCCCCTACCAGATGACCATCAAGAATGCCCGGCGCAATTCGGCGGCGCGGGCATTTCTGCGCCCGGCGATGAAACGCGCCAACGTGCGGGTGATCACCGGGGCGCTGGTTACACGAGTGCTGGTCGAGGATGGGCGCGCCGTCGGGGTGGAATACCAGCGCGGTGGTCAGCTTCAGACCCTGCGCGCGGCGGCCGAGGTCATACTTGCCGGCGGTGCCATCAACTCGCCGCAGCTCTTGCAGCTTTCAGGC
>JBGSRQ010000234.1:0-2291 GCA_041737515.1 Rhodobacterales bacterium
CTGGAGGGCGTGGCGCTGGAGGTCGTGGTGCTGACCTGCCCGCTGCCCCTTGGCAAGCCCGGCATGGGGCCGGAAAACCACATCTTCCTCGCCCCCGATGCGCCCGGCAAAGACCGCATGGCGCAGCCCGCCCCGGACCCCTGGCGCAGCCCTTTGGGCGAAGGGTTGATCTATGAGGTGGTGAAGTGGCGCTTTCTGGCCCGTGCGCGTGCCGTTCTGACACTGGATGTGACCGATATCCTGCCGCCGCTTGCCGAAGGTCAGCCCGGCGCGTTCGATCTGTGCTGCAGCGCCACGAACGGCGTGATCCTGCTGGTGGGCCGGCGCATCTATCCCTGGCGTGTGCGCAAGGATGATGTGGCAGGCTTTGGCGACCACATCTGCCGCCAGTTCGACAACCGGCGCGGCTTTGCCCGCTGGGGGGTTGCTCCGGCAAAGGCGGGTCTGGAGAACACCTGGCGCATGGTGCGGGTCTCTTATGCCAAGCCCGACGAGGGTGCGGTGGTGCCGTTCTGGCGTGCGATGGGGATACGGGTGGCGGCGGGTGCGGCGTCGGAACTGGCGCCCAAGACCTCGTTGATCGAGGATGCAGCCTTGCTTGATCTGGCGCAACGGCTGGGCGCAAAACCCGTGCGCGCGCCGGTGTCGAAACCCCGTGCAGCACCGACCGAGGCGGCAAAGGGCGGGCGCACCGCGATTGTGACGACAATGAAGAACGAGGGGCCGTTCATCCTTGAATGGCTGGCCTATCACCGCATGATCGGGGTTGATGACTTTCTGATCTACACCAATGACTGCACCGATGGCACCGATACGATGCTGGATCTGTTGCAGGCCAAGGGGTTGGTGCAACATCGCGAGAATCCGTTCCGCGAAAGCGGTCTGAAGCCGCAGCACGCAGCCTTGCAGGCGGCGGAATCCGAGCCGATCATGCAGGACTGCGGCTGGGGCATCTGCATGGATGTGGACGAATTCATCGACATCAAGATCGGCGATGGCACGCTGGCGGCCCTTTACGATGCAATGGGCAATGCCAACATGATCGCGCTGACCTGGCGGCTGTTTGGCAATGCCGATGTCGGACCTTACGAGGACCGCTTCCTGCTGGAACAGTTCGACCGCTGCGCGCCGGAAATCGTGCGAAAGCCGCATCAGGCCTGGGGTTTCAAGACGCTGTTCCGCAACATCGACATCTACAAGAAACTGGGCGTTCACCGACCCAAGGGCCTGAAGCCCGATCTGTGGGACCGTGTGCAGTGGCTCAACGGCTCGGGCCAGCCCTTGCCGCGCGAGATGTTCCGCAACGGCTGGCGCTCGACGTTGGAGACTTATGGCTATGACTGGGTGCAGCTCAATCATTACGCGGTGCGCTCGGCGGAAAGCTTTCTGGTCAAGCGCGACCGCGGCCGGGTGAACCATGTCGATCGCGATCAGGGGCTGAACTACTGGTTCCGCATGAACCATAACGGCGATCAGGACGGCTCGATCCAGCGGATGATACCCCGGTTGCAGGTGGAATATGACCGTTTGCTGGCCGACCCCGATATCCGCGCCATTCACGATCATGCCGTCACAGCCCACAAGGCCAAGATCACGGAACTTCTGGAAACCGAGAATTACCGCACCTTTTACGCCGAACTTACCGGCGCGCGGATGCAGGCCCTGTGCCGGCTGCAGCAACATTTCGGATCGGCGGTGTTTGCCGCGGGGCCTGCGGTCATTCCCGAGGATCTGCATGCGCGCGACCTTGCGCCCGATTTCTTTTTCACCGTGAAATTCGAAGGCGAGGCGGAGCATTGAACGGGATGCGGGGCGAAGAAAAGATCCTGGGGAAAGATTCTTGCGCCCTGAACCCGGCCCGGTGCTGTCCGGCGGGCGGCGATGAGTATTTTTGCAAAGATGAAGTTGCAATGTGGCTGGAGGGGCGGCGGTGACGGGGCGATTCACGGTTGCCACCACGATGAAGAACGAGGGCGCGTTTCTGGTCGAGTGGCTGGCGCATCACAAGGCGTTGGGCTTTGATCATGTGGTGATCTGCACCAATGATTGCGAGGACGCAACGCGGGAGATGGCGCTGCGTCTCCAGGCGATGGGGCTGGTGCGCCATCACGCGACGAAGATCTGGCCGGTGACGGGGATCCAGCGGTCGGCGCTCAAGCAGATCCGGCGGTATGGCGAGGTGACGGGGGCCGAGTGGCTGTGGGTCTGCGATGCGGATGAGTTTCTGGTGGTCAGGATTGGCGATGGGTCGGTGCAAGCCCTGGTGGGCGCGGCCACGGCGGGCGCGCGGG
>JBGSRQ010000255.1:0-5298 GCA_041737515.1 Rhodobacterales bacterium
GCGCGGGGCGTCGGCGTGGGGCGGGACTGGTCTGGGCGGGGCAGTCATCGGTTGCATGAGGCATCCTTTACCAGCCAGTCGCACAGTTCGGGAAAGCTGATCCCGCAATGTGCTGCCTGTTCGGGGGCAAGCGAGGTCGGCGTCATGCCGGGTTGCGTGTTGGTTTCCAGCAGAATCAGACCGTCGATCCCCCGGCTTGCATCCCAGCGAAAATCGGTGCGGCTCAGCCCCCGGCAGCCCAAGGCGGTATGCGCGCGCAGGGCATAGTCCAGACAGGCATCGGTCACTTCATTCGGCAAATCCGCCGGGATGACATGGCGCGACCCGCCGGTTTTGTATTTCGCGTCGTAGTCATACCAGCCGTCGGTGATGATGTCAGTCACCGCCAGGGCGCGGTCGCCCATCACCGCCGTGGTCAACTCGCGCCCCGGCGCATAGGTTTCGACCATCACCACTTCAGGCATCGTATCGGCCAGTCGCGGCGCATTGGACCCGTCGCGCACGATGTAAACGCCGACGGACGAGCCTTCATTGTTGGGTTTGACCACATAGGGCGGCGGCAGCAGATGGCCGTTCACTACGGCATCGCGCGCCGCCAGAACGCTTTGCAGCACCGGCAGGCCCTGCGCGCGAAACGCGTCCTTGCTGCGCGCCTTGTCCATCGCCATGGCCGATGCCAGAACGCCCGAATGGGTATAGGGCAGGCCCAGCCATTCCAGAATTCCCTGCACGCAGCCATCTTCGCCCCAGCGGCCATGCAGGGCATTGAACACGACGTCGGGGGCAATATCGGTCAGGCGCTCGGCCAGATCGCGGCCGGCATCGACCTCGATCACGTGATAACCGGCATCCCGCAAGGCCTTGGCACATTCATGCCCCGATGAAAGCGACACTTCCCGCTCTGCGGAAAGACCACCTTTCAACACTGCCACACGGGAGCCTGCTTTGGTAAAGCCGCCCGCCATTTTCCGCCTCATCGGGCCTTCGGCCCGTTCTTATGTATGGCGGCCTTGATGACCGCCTTGTCACGTCATTCAGGCGATACGCTCGCCCACCCGCATGATTTCCCATTCTAGCGTTATTCCGCTTGAATCGTAAACCTTTTTTCGCACCGCCTCGCCCAAATCTTCCAGATCGGCGGCGGTGGCCCCGCCTGCGTTGATCAGAAAGTTGGAATGCATGACGCTCATCTGCGCGCCACCGATGATTGCGCCGCGCATTCCAGCATCGTCGATCACCTTCCATGCCTTCAACTCGTGGCTGTCATCGGCCCGCCCGGTTGACGAATGTCCGACCGGATTGCGGAACGTGGACCCCGCGCTGCGGTCACTGGTGGGCTGGCTCGCATCCCGCCTGGCGATCTGATCCTCCATCCTTGCCAGCAGCGCATCTGGGTCGCCGGGGTCGGCGCGGAAGGTGGCTTGGGTGATCACCGCCCCCTCGGGCAAGGTCGACTGGCGATAGGCGAAACGCAGATCATCGGGCGTCAGATCGATCACCCGCCCGTCGCGCAGAACCGCCCGCGCGCCGAGCAGATGATCGGCCACATAAGCCCCGTAACATCCTGCGTTCATCCTCACCGCCCCCCCGATACTGCCGGGGATCGTGCGCAGAAAGGTCAGATCAAGGCCCGCCTCCGCCGCCCGCCGGGCCACATGCGCATCCAGCGCTGCAGCGCCCGCCGTCACGGTGCCGTCAGCAACCTCGATCCCGTTGAACCCTCGCCCCAGCCGGATGACTACCCCCCGGATGCCGCCGTCGCGCACGATCAGATTGCTGCCGACCCCCATCGGAAAAACCGGGATCGCAGGGTTCAGCCCGGCCAGAAACCCGCTCAGATCCGCCTCGTCCGCAGGCTGCAACAACCACTCCGCCGGCCCGCCCACACGCAGCCAGGTGAGATCGGCAAGTGGACGGTGTGAGGTCAGGGTGCCGCGGGGGGTGGGGAGACTTTGCATCTGAGGCACCGGACTGTCGTTTGTCATGCCGCGTTGTAGCTTGGGAAGAACGCGGGGTCTATCCGGTGCTTTCGAAGCGACATCGGAAGACCGCCAGGCAGACCTGGGTGAGGAGTGCCAGTTGTTCACAGATGACCAACAGATATCAAGGAATGCGCGTGTCGGAGCCAAAGGACCCGGCCTTCCGCTGTCGGTCAGGATTTTCCTGCTGGCCGACATCTTATGGATTGCGGCGCTTGCTTCCTTGGGTCCTCGCAGATCATCCATCGGACTGGACACCTCGGTGATCGAGGGCAGGTTTTCGGTCACATCCGCAAGGGCGGCTGCCGGATCGGACGGCGGCGCGGCAAGGCTTTCCTCCCTCGTCGCACGAATTTCGAACATTCTGGTCAAAATCAACGTGCGGGCGTCAATCAGCGCCTGATCTGCCCTGGACAAATCGTTGCGAGCCCGGATGAAGTCCAACTCATCTTCAACAACGGTTTTGAGAACCGGAATCTGACCAGGGATTGCCCCGAGATTGGTTGACCGACGGGCTTTCGTGACAGTTTGTCGGCCGTGATCTATCCAATAGGAAGAACGTCCTCAATGTTGCCGACCGCATCCGCTATCGCCATTGGCCCCGCGCCCCGAACATCCCTCGGGGTCAAGTCGACGGCCCCCGGCAACTCCGGGTTCAGCGGTTTGCCAGACAGCACCCCGTCCCACCAGCGGGTCCGGAAATCCCAATGGTTGCGATCATCCGCCCGCCCCTGTCGCGCCTTGCGGTCAGATTGGCGCGCAGGTCCGGGTTGGGCAAGGCCGGTCGGGCGCAATGCCCGTATCAGACGGCACCCCTTGCGGGGCTTGCCAGCCATCCAATCAGCGTGCCGATGGCGCCGCCTGCCGCTGCAACGCCGAACAGCGCGCCGATGACAATCGGGCCAAGGCCATCCCACCCGTGCATTCCATTGCCTATCAGGATCAGCGTGCCGCACAGGATTGCCGCGGTGGCCGCCATCACCAGTGCGGCAACCGGGTGCCTGTTGTGGGCCACGATGCCGCTGGCGACCGCCCCGGCAACGAAGGCAATGGCCGGAACAAGAATGAGTGTCGCGTCGCCCATCTGAAAACCCCCGGTTCACGATCCCCGGACCTGCTGTCCGGTCAGGATCAGAGGATCACAGGCAATCTGAACCGAACAGTCTGGTTTTCCAGACCTGCTATTCCGCGGACCCCACCATTACCCGTTTCACCCACCTCCACAGATACACCAGCGGCCAGCGCAGGATTGACGCCCCCCCCGCCAGCACCAGCAGACCCACGACCGGGCCCAATTGCCATGTCACCCAGCCCAGAATCGGGATGCCGATGGCGATCAAGCCGTAGGCCGCGCGCCAGTGGTGGTCGCGGGTGGGGGTCAGGGCGATGGCGGTGGCAAGGATAACCCAAAGCGCTGCGGCAAAAAGCGAGATCATGACTGCGGGCCTTGTGTGGGATCCGGGGTTTGCAGTTCCTTGGGCAGGCTGACCGGCAGGCCCATTGCGCGGCGGGCAAAGTAGATCAACGGGTTGCGGAACATCGACAACACCGCCGCAACCCCCGCGACAAAGATCCAGACCCCATGCAGCCATGCAATCCATGCCAGCAGGAACGGGGCGGCAATCAGCAGCGTCACCCCCGGCAGATATTGCCTGCGCATCGGCAGCATCGCGGTCGCCGTGGCCGCCAGCACCCAAAACGCACCAAGGATCAGCGGCAGGCTCATGCGGCTTTTCCCTGCAACAGCACGGGCAGATTGTTGGCCCAGGTGGAGATTGTGCCTGCCCCAAGGCAGACAACCATATCGCCGGGCCGTGCCTGTTCACGGACCAGCCGTGCCAGATCATTCTCGTCCATGATCGCGCGGGCGTGGCGGTGGCCATGGGCGATCAGCCCCGCCACCAGATCATCGCGCGAGGCACCCGGAATGGGGTCTTCGCCCGCCGCATAGACCTCGGCAATGGCCACCACATCGGCCTCGTTGAAACAGGTGCAGAAGTCATCGAACAGGTTCGACAGCCGCGTATAGCGGTGCGGTTGGTGAACGGCGATGATGCGTCCCTTTGTGGCTTGGCGGGCGGCTTTCAGAACGGCCGCAATTTCAACCGGATGGTGGCCGTAATCGTCGATGATGGTTACGCCGTTCACTTCGGCCACTTTGGTAAACCGGCGGTTCACGCCGCCAAAGCTGGCCAGCGCCTCGCGGATTTCATCCTTTTTCATGCCCAGATATCGTGCCACGGCAACCGCCGACAGCGCGTTTGACACGTTGTGATCGCCCGGCATCGGCAGGGTCAGCCCTTCCATGACCGAAGGTTTGCCGTTTTCATCCAGCCCTTCGCCCTGCAGGGCCACGTCGAAATGGGCGGTGCCGTTTTCATAGGTCAGGTTCACCGCACGAACATCGGCTTGCGCGTTGAACCCAAAGGTCACGATCCGGCGGTCGGTGATCCGGCCGACCAGCGCCTGCACTTCGGCATGGTCGGTGCAGCACACGGCCAGCCCGTAGAACGGCACGTTCGAGACGAAATCATCAAAGCCTTTGCGCAGTGCATCAAAGCTGCCCCAGTGTTCCATATGTTCGGGGTCGATGTTGGTGACGATGGCAATCGTGGCGGGCAAGCGGTTGAAGGACCCATCGCTCTCATCCGCCTCAACCACCATCCATTCGCCCTCGCCCGCCCGCGCGTTCGATCCGTAAGCGTGAATGATGCCGCCGTTGATCACCGTGGGGTCGAACCCGCCCCGATCCAGCAGGGCCGCAACCATCGTGGTCGTTGTGGTCTTGCCATGCGTGCCGGCGATGGCAATGTTCGAGCGCAACCGCATCAGTTCGGCAAGCATCTCTGCCCGGCGCACCACCGGCAGGCCGCGTTTGCGGGCCTCTTCCAGTTCGGGATTGCCCTTCTTGATGGCAGAGGAGATCACGACAACGGCCGCATCGCCGATATTCTCGGCCCGCTGGCCTTCGAACACCGTGGCCCCAAGTTTCACCAGCCGGTCGGTGATCCTGGAGGCTTTCGCGTCCGACCCCTGCACCCGGTAGCCCAGCGTCATCAGCACTTCGGCGATGCCCGACATGCCGATGCCGCCAATGCCGACAAAGTGGATGGGGCCGAGTTCGCCCGGCAATTTGGTAGCGGCTGCGTTCATGTTTCTGGTCCTGCAAGTCGGGTCACGATATCAACCAAACGGTCGGTGGCGTCGGGGCGGCCCTGGGCCGCAGCGTTCTGGGCCATGCGCGCGGCGGCGTTGGGTTGCGTCAGAATGGCGGTGATCTGCGCGCCAATCGCGTGCGGCGTGGCCTGCGCTTCGGGCA
>JBGSRQ010000290.1:0-5101 GCA_041737515.1 Rhodobacterales bacterium
GCCAGCGCGATCGAGCGCACATTGCCCGGGGCAATGTAATTCACCAGACGGTCCCAGCCAAAGGTCGCCCGCGCCCAGTCCATGACGGCGCGCGCGGCCTCGGCGGCAAAGCCCTTGCCCTCGGCCTCGGGGGTCACGAACCAGCCAAGCTCGGGTTCTGGATATCCATGCGGCTGGTAGACACCGACCTCGCCGACATACTGCCCGCCTGCGTCATCAAGGCTGAACGGCCCAAAGCCCATCAGCGGCCATTGCGCCACCTCCGATGCCCAGACCCGCCACGCCGCGCGGGCGTCAAGCGGCCCATCCTCCCAGATCGAGCGATCAGACGCATAGAATGCCGCGCGCGGGCCGAAATCGGCCATCACGGGCATGCGCAGCGTCAAGCGCCTGGTATGAAGGGTCGGTGCGATCATTTCTTGCGCATCAGCCCTGACAGGCCCTGCGGCAATTTCATGCCGCCGCCCATGCCCGGAAAGCCGCCCATGCCTCCCGCGCCCTTCATGGCGCGCGCGGCCTCTTCCAGTTGCTCGGGAGACATCTTGCTGGGGTCGGGCAACCCGCCCTTGCCCATCATTTGCGCCATGGCCTGTTTCATCATGCCGCCCTTGCCCATCTTCTTCATCATGTCGGCCATCTGCTTGTGCTGTTTGAGCAGACGGTTCAACTCCGACACCTCAAGCCCGGCGCCCGCCGCCACACGCTTCTTGCGGCTTGCAGCCATCAGATCGGGATTGGCGCGCTCCTTCTTGGTCATCGAGTTGATCAACGCGATCTGGCGGCGCAGCATCTTGTCATCAAAGCCGGCGTCGGCGGCCTGTTTCTGCATCTTGCCCATGCCGGGAAGCATTCCCATCAGGCCCTGCATGCCGCCCATCTTCATCATCTGCTCAAGCTGACCCTTCAGGTCGTTCATGTTGAAGAGCCCCTTCTGGAACCGCTTCATCATGCGTTCGGCCTGCTCGGCCTCGAACGTTTCCTGTGCCTTCTCGACCAAAGCGACAATATCGCCCATGCCCAGAATCCGGCCCGCCACCCGCTCGGGCTCGAACGTCTCCAGCGCGTCCATCTTCTCGCCAAGACCCACGAACCGGATCGGCTTGCCCGTGACCGCGCGCATCGACAGTGCCGCACCGCCGCGCCCATCGCCATCCATCCGCGTCAGCACGACGCCGGAAATCCCGACCTTGCTGTCAAACTCGGTGGCCACGTTGACGGCATCCTGCCCGGTCAGACCATCGACCACCAAAAGCGTCTCGCGCGGCTGGGCGATGTCTCGCACGGCCTGCACTTCGGCCATCAGCACTTCGTCAATGTGCAAGCGGCCGGCGGTATCAAGGAACAGGATGTCATAGCCACCCATCGCGGCCTGCGTCTTGGCGCGCCGGGCGATCTGGGGTGCCGTCTCGCCCTTCACGATCGGCAGACTGTCCACACCAACCTGAGCGGCCAGAATCTGCAGCTGCTCCATCGCCGCCGGACGGTTGGTATCAAGACTGGCCAGCAACACCCGCTTGCCCTGCCTGTCATGAAACCGCTTGGCAAGCTTGGCCGTGGTCGTGGTCTTGCCCGACCCCTGCAGACCCACCATAAGAATCGTCGCGGGCGGGTTGTCGATCTTCAGCGCGTCCGCCGGACCCTCGCCCGCCAGCACCCGCACCAACTCGTCATGGACGATCTTGACGACCTGCTGCCCCGGGGTGACAGATTTCGTGACCGACTGACCGGCGGCCTTGTCCTGCACACGGGCGACGAAATCGCGCGCGACAGCCAGCGATACGTCCGCCTCCAGCAACGCCACCCGCACCTCGCGCAGGGCGGTTGCCACATCGGCCTCGCTCAGGGCTCCCTGCTTGGTCAGCCGGTCAAACACACCGCCAAGGCGTTCAGACAGATTCTCGAACATCGCGGGGCCTCCCTGGCCGTTACCAATCAGACCGGATATGGGCACCGGCCACGAAATTCCCAAACAAAATGCAAGGCGGCACCCGTGGGCGCAACGCGCTGACGGATGGCGATCCCGGCATATGCCAAGGGACCGGAAGCAGCCTGCCTCCGGGAATTCCAGCCCCCTTAGGCCCGCGCGCGCCACAAGTCAAGCAACACCCCCAATGCTTCCCGAACCTGCCCCCTTTCATTTTGACCCAAATATCCTCGCCGAAGGCCTCCAGCCTCGAAGCCGGACCAGCCTTGAAGGCCGGTCCGCGCCAGCCGGGCCAAGCGGGGGCTCGATGCCCCCCGAGGCCCGCCCCCCTTTGCGACGATGCCGGGTTGTGGCGGCGGATCACTTGGCTACACTCGGCTGCAAAGACGGATGGGGATGCTTTGGAAAACTGGGACGAAATCCGTACGGCGTATCAGGTTGCCCGCCTTGGCACCGTGTCGGGTGCCGCCGAGGTGCTGGGCGTGCATCACGCCACTGTCATCCGCCACATCGACGCGCTGGAGCGTCGGTTGGGTGCCAAACTCTTTCAGCGCCACGCGCGCGGCTATACCGCAACCGAGGCCGGGCGCGATCTTCTCAGCGTGGCACAGGCAACAGAAGAACAGTTCAGTCAGCTTGCCAGCCGCATCAAGGGTCAGGGCGAAACGGTCAGCGGCGAATTGGTCGTCACCTCGATCTCGGGCGTCGCACAACTTCTTACCCCGGTGCTGGCGTCGTTTCAGGCCGCACACCCCGGTCTCGTTGTGCGCTTTCTGACCGACATGCGCCTTTTCCGGCTGGATTACGGCGAGGCGCATGTGGCGATTCGCGCGGGCTCACTGCCTGAAGAACCTGACAATGTCGTGCAACCATTGCTTCAGATCCGCACCGGGCTTTATGCCGCGAAAAGCTATGTAAATGCCCACGGCCTGCCCAGCGGCCCGCAGGATTTCGACACCCACCTCTTTGTCGGAGCCGACAGCGACCTTGCGCGCGCGCCATTCCACCGCTGGCTGCGCCAGACCGTGTCCGAAGACCGCATCACCTACCGCGCCACTGAATCCGCATCGCTGGAAGCCGCCGTGATCAGCGGTGCGGGTATCGGGTTCATGTCGGCCTATGTTGCCGCCGACCGCGAGGATATGATCGAGGTGATGCCGCCGCAGCCCGAATGGGATTCGCCCCTGTGGATCGTCACCCATGTCGATCTGCACCGCACACTCAAGGTGCAAAGCTTTCTCGCGCACCTGAAAAAGGCAGCGCAGGGCTGGAGCAGCGTCTAGCCGGACCGTTACCTGGAGAAATATGGTGGACCCGGAGCGATTCGAACGCCCGACCCTCAGATTCGTAGTCTGATGCTCTATCCAGCTGAGCTACGGATCCACACTGTGGGGCGATGTAGCGGGGGGCGCGGGGCAATGCAAGCGCGAAACGTCAGGCATCTGCGCTGATCGCGTTGCCTTTGGGCAGAAAGATGCGGAACTCGGTCCCGCCCTCGTCAGATTTCAACAG
The DNA here is from genome assembly GCA_041737515.1 of Rhodobacterales bacterium. GTDB lineage: Bacteria > Pseudomonadota > Alphaproteobacteria > Rhodobacterales > Rhodobacteraceae > JBBQZP01. The sequence goes on from JBGSRQ010000290.1 coordinate 3,437, forward strand.
GTCAAGCCGCCCGCCATGGCCCCGGATCAACTCGGCGGCTATGGCCAGACCCAGGCCTGAGCCGCCCTTGCGTGCGCCGCCCTGAAAGGCGGTGAACAGATGTTCGCGCGCCTTGGGGGGCAGGCCGGGCCCGGTGTCGCCCACGGTAATCCACCAGCCGGTTTCATCTTCGGCCCCGGCCACTTCGATGGTACCGGGGGCGCCCGTCGCCTCTATCGCCTGTCGTGCGTTGCGCACAAGGTTCGAGAGCACGCGGTAAAGCTGGTCGGCATCGGCGCGGATCATCATGCCGGGCGCCACGTCGATCACAAAGGCGGGGTCGGTCTGCATCGTCAGCCCCTCGCCATCGGCCACGTCATCGACCAGCATCCGCAACGCGTGCCGGTTCAGTTGCGGCGGCTGTTCCTCGGCCCGCCCGAAGGCCAGCGTCGACTCGCACAAGGATACCGCCCGGCTGATCGACCCCACCAGCTTTGGGGCCGCGCGCTTGACCATCGGATCGGCGCTGGTTTCGATCCGGTCGGCAAAAAGCTGCGCCGAAGTCAGGATATTGCGCAGGTCATGGCTGATCTTGGCCACCGCGCCGCCCAGTTGCGCCAGCCGCTCCCTTTGCCGCAACGCACCGGTCATCTGGGTCTGCATGGATTGCAGCGCCACTTCGGCATCATGCAATTCGGTCACGCTGGCGCTGGGTGTGATCACCCGGCGGCCATCTTCGGGGGCTTGGGCATACAGTGTCATATGATCCACCACCCGGCGGATCGGCGTCACCAGTAGGCGGCGCACCGCCAGAAACAACAGCCCTGCCGTCAGCACCGAAATCAGCGCCGAAAGCGCCAGAACCCGCAACCCGTAATCCAGCATCGCGCGGCGCAGCGGGCCGGTTTCCAGCGTGACCTCGATCAGCAAGCCCGCCTGCTGCACCGGGTTGCCGATCACCCGGATCATCCGGTTCGTCGGATCGGCCAGCACGGACAGCGCATCGCTGATCAACTGGAACGGCCCCGCCATCCGCAGATCATAGGTTTCATCAATCGGTTGTGGCATCGGCGAGGACAGCACGAGCTGGCGCACTTCATCGCGCCGCAAAACCACGTTGAACACCTGCGCGTTGGCCAGCAGTTCTGCCTCCAGCTCCGGGGTCAACATGCCGTCATTGGCCAGCAGGGCCAGCGACGCGATCTGCGCCTTCTCCAACCGCAGGGCCAGATAATCCTCGCGGTAGCGCGCGATGGAGGGCACAAAGATCAACACTTCGGCCAGCATGACAAAGGCAACGGTCAAAAGCAGAAACCGCCCCGACAGGGTATTGAGAAAATTGCCGCGCACCTGCTTCACGTCCTGCCCTTTTTCGCGCAGCCTAGCATCGCCGGCCGCGTCTTGAAAGATGCGCGGTTCGCGCGACGGTCAGGGCAGATGCCGCTGCACAAGCCCCACCACGCGTTTGACAAGTGCGCTGTCAAAAAGCCTGGGGGTAAAATAGGCCCCCGCAGCGCGTTTGCTGACCTCGCCCAGCGTCGGATACGGCGCGACCATGCCGGCAACTGCGCTCATCTTCATCTTTGCCGAGATTGCCAGCGCCCACAGCCCGATCAGCTCGCCCGCCTGCGCCCCCGCGATCGACGCCCCGACAGGCCGCCCGCGCACCACCATGACCTTTAGCAA
>JBGSRQ010000306.1:0-3038 GCA_041737515.1 Rhodobacterales bacterium
CGCCAGAACCATCGTCGCCAACCGCAACGCCGCCGACGCGACACAAGGTATCCGTTCCGGCACCGCAGAGTTGACTATTTGAACTCGAAAGACCTCATTGCCACGGCAACCCGGTCGTTGCGCTGGTTTTCCGACAGTTCAGAACAGGGCGTGTGGCAAGACCCGTCGCCGGTCAGGGCCGATCTTTTCGGCACCGAGCGGCTTGAACACCACGCGCAGACCTTGGCCGCCGCGCAAACCGTCTCGGCTGGTGCCACACACCGCGTGCCGCGCCTGGACCGGCGGGTAAGGGACAATGCGGCGGTTCTGCTTGGTGGCTACCGGACCTGCGCGCAAGCGCTGGAAGCCGGTCAGACAATTGCGCCCGCCGCCGAATGGCTGCTCGACAATTTTCATCTGGTCGAGAAGCAACTGCTCCAGATCCGGGAGGACCTGCCGCCCGGCTATTACCGTCAATTGCCGAAACTGGCGGACGGGCCGTTTGCCGGCTATCCGCGCGTGCTGGGCATCGCATGGGCCTATATCGCCCATACCGACAGTCTGATTTCGGACACGGTACTTCGGCGCTACATCATAGCATACCAACAGACGCAGCCCCTGATGATCGGCGAGTTGTGGGCCGTGGCAATCACCCTGCGGGTCGTGCTGATCGAAAACATGCGCCGCCTGACGCTTCAGATCATTGAAGGTCATGCACAGCGCCGTCAGGCTGATGAAATCGTCAACGCCGTTTTTGCCGCAGATCAGACCGCTGGTCAGTCTCATCTCTCGATGATGCAGAAAATGGTAAGCGGATATGAAACGAAGCCGTTGCCAGAACTTGTCGCGGCCCAGATCGCCCAGCGTCTGCGGGGGTTTGATCCGGCGCAGACGCCACTTTTTGCGTGGCTTGAAGACCGGTTGATCCGGCAGGGCACCTCGATCGAGGAAGTAGTGGCCAACGCCCAACTCCGGCTGGCGGCATCAAACGTGACGATGCGCAATATCGTGACGTCGATGCGGCTGGTGTCCGAAATGGATTGGGCGGATTTCTTTGAAGACGTCAGCCCGGTGGATGCATGCATGCGGGCATCGTCGGGCTTTTCCGACATGGATTTCGCCACGCGCAACCGCTATCGCACCGCGATCGAGGTGATTGCCCGCCGCACTGCGCATACCGAAATCGACGTGGCCCAGGCGTCGCTCGAAATGGCAGAACAGGGCATTAGCCCGCACACGCGCGAACCGGGGTTCTGGTTGATTGACGAAGGGCGGCCTGCGCTTGAGTCCCGGTTGGGCTTTACCCCCTCGCGACGCCTGCGCGCCTACCGCACCATCGGCCGGCTTGGTCTGCCGGGGTATCTGGCTGCAATCGCTGCACTTTCGGCGCTGATCCTTGGCTTCGGGCTGTCGCTGGCGTCGGTGGCGGGGGCAGGGGGTCTGTCCCTTGTGTTGCTGGCGATCACCGGCATTGCGATTGTGGCCGAGGTTGGCACGGCGATCGTTAATCTGATCATCACGCGGTCAGTGAGCCCGATGGCGCTGCCGGGACTGGATCTTTCAAAAGGGATTCCGCCTGATCTGCGCACGCTGATCGCAGTGCCGGTGCTGCTGTATGACATCAACGAATTGCACAAGCAGATCGAACGGCTGGAAGTGCATCATCTGTCCAGCACGGGCGGCGCGCTGCATTTCGCATTGCTGTCTGACGCCGTTGATGCCGCATCCGAGGTAACTGCAGGGGATGCTGCGCTGATCGCCGCTGCGCTGACCGCGATTGCCGATCTGAACCAACGCTATCCGTCGGATCATGGCCCGCTGTTCCATTTCCTGCACCGCCGGCGTTTGTGGAACCCTTGCGAAGGCGTCTGGATGGGGTGGGAGCGCAAGCGCGGCAAGCTTGTCGAGTTGAACCGCCTTTTGCGCGGTGCCACCGACACCACTTTTGGCAGCGTCAGCAGCCCTTTGCCTCAGGACGTGCGCTATGTCATCACGCTGGATGCCGACACGCGCCTTTTGCATGGCACCGTGCGACAGATGGTTGCCAAGATGGCGCACCCCTTGAACCACCCGGTGTTTGCGCCCGCGTCGGGCCGGGTGGCGCGGGGCTATGGCATCTTGCAGCCGCGTGTGACGGCAGATCTGCCGACGGGAAAAGACGGGTCCATCTATCAGCGCATCTTTTCCAGCCCCGGCGGCATTGATCCCTATGTGATGGCAACATCCGATCTTTATCAGGACATGTTCGGTGAGGGGTCATTTACCGGCAAGGGCATCTATGATGTCGATGCCTTCCAGACAGCCCTTGACGGCCGCGTTCCTGACAACAGCATGCTGAGCCATGATCTGTTCGAGGGTGTTTTTGCCCGCGCAGCACTGGCCTCTGATATCGAAGTGGTCGAGGATTTCCCGACCCGATATGATGTCGATACCCGCCGTCGTCACCGCTGGGTCAGAGGAGACTGGCAGCTTTTGCCGTGGGTTTTCGGGACCAGAGGCGCTGGCGACGATGGTCTTCCGGCCTTGGGCCGCTGGAAGATGATCGACAATTTGCGCCGGTCGCTTCTGGCGCCGATGGCAATGATCACCCTGTTTGCCGGCTGGATGATGCAGCCCGCCGTGGCTCTGATCTGGACATCGTTGATCCTGATCCTGCTGGCCGTGCCGCGCTTGCTGTCGCTTCCTTTCGGTCTGGTACCAGAACGGTCTGGCGTCACCCCGCGCAGCCATTTCGCCGCCCTGGGCAATGACATACTGACGGCCCTTGCGCAGATCGCGCTGTCGGTCGTCCTGCTTGCGGATACAGCGGCCTCGATGCTGGATGCCATTGCGCGCACGATCTGGCGGCTTGCCGTGTCGCGCCGGCACATGCTGGAATGGGTGACCGCAGCCCATGCCGGGGGCAGCGCCATGCCATCGCTGCCAAGGCAATATTGGCGCATGGCTCCGGGTCTGATCCTTGGGCTTGGGGTCTGCGGCGTGGCTGCGGCAGTCAACCCGGTGCTGGTGCCTTGGCTGGTGCCTTTTGCACTGGCGTGGCTGGCGGCACCGGCGCTGGC
>JBGSRQ010000319.1:0-14768 GCA_041737515.1 Rhodobacterales bacterium
GCCAGCGCCGCAAGGATCAGTGCTGTCGCCGCGTGGAACACGGCACCGGGCATCCGCACCCAGAACGGTGTGTCAGACCCCACAGCCCATGTCACCCCGCCGATCACCCAGCCAATCAACGGTGGTTTGGAATAATACCCAAAGGCAAAATGCTGACCCCAAAGCCAGTATTGCGCCTCGTCCACGAAAAGGTCGGTCTTGTTGCCCGCAAGCACAACCAGCCGCAAAACCGTGAGCAGCCCGACAATCCCGAGCGCCGGGCGCAACCAGCTTCGGTCTGCCGCATCCGTCATGGCCGCAACGCACCCACCGTCGGGCCAGCCACAACCGCAGGCTCCACCCGTGCCGCCCGCGCCAGCCTTCGCTCGCGGTAAAAGGTGAATATGCCTGTCGCCACCACAATCGACGACCCGACCATTGTCCAGCCATCTGGCAGCGAGTCAAACATGAGCCAGCCCAGCAGAATCGCCCAGAGAAGTGCAGTATAGCGGAACGGTGCCACGAAACTGATCTCGCCCATCCGCATGACCATCACGATCGACATGTAGCCCACGATCAGAAATGACGACGCACCCGCCAACAATGCGGCATCCTGCAGCGATACGGCCGTCCAGCCCTCTGCGACTGACCCGGCAAGCCCCATCGCCATCACCCCCAGCCCGGCCCAGATTGCCACGGTGATCGAAGGTATCGCCCGCGACAACTGCCGCGTGGTGAGATCACGCACCACGATACAGGCAACGCAGATCAACCCTACCACGGCCCAGATATCAAACCCCGAAGTGCCGGGCCGGATGATGATCGTCACACCCGCAAACCCCACCACAATCGCGATCATCCGCCGCCAGCCGACGGGTTCGGCAAAGAAGAATGCCGCCGCCAGGGTCACAGCCAGCGGCGACACTTGCAGAATGGCCGAAAGATTGGCCAATGGCATATGCATGAGTGCTGCCAGAAATGTAAGCGTCCCGCCCACTTCAGCCAGAGTGCGCAGCGCAATGATCCGTCCGTCGCGCCCGCCGGGCCAAAGCCGCAGTCCGCCCGAGGCCAGTGCAATCATCATCAGCACGGCCACCGTCATAGTGCCGCGGATCGCAATCGCCTGAAACAATGGTAGAGTTTCGGTAACGGCCTTCATGCAGGCGTCGTTCAATGTAAACGCCAGCATCGAAACGTTCATGTAAACGACGCTGCGTGCGTTGTCGGAAAGTGTCATATCTGCCCCTCTGCCGCAGCCCTATCACCCCGTTGCCGCGCTTTCAAATCCGTTTCAGCCCGGCCAGGGTGAACGGAAAATGAGTCTCGATCAGCGTTTCCATCTGCACCTCGGTCAGGCCAGGTTTATGGCCGCTGGAATAGGGCTCGCTGTCGTTGTCGGAATGCACGGTTCGGATGAACGACGGCGTGCCCGCATCGGTGAAGGTTGTGTAGAATTGTGGCAAAAGCCGGTGGTTGCGGCGGAAGATATTCTCGGGGCTGCCCCAGGGCACCGTCATCGCAAGGCCGATACCAAGCGGCAGTTTTTCCACCACGGCATAGACGGAATTGCCCTTGGGCGTCAGTTCCAGAAAGACGCCGTGGTTATAGCCCACGACCAGCGGTCTGGGGGCCGCGAGCGGCAACAAACGGGCCACCGAGCGACGCAGGCGGGCGATGAAATCCATGTCGAGCGCGTCGTCATCATCCAGCCGGAAACCTGTCAGATGCGTGGCCCCTGCCCGCTCTGCCGCGGCAAAGCCGGATTGCGTCGCGGCAAAATGCGGACTCGGCGGCAGGGCCAGGACCCTTGCTCCGCGCAGGGGCGCGATGATGCGGACCAGATGATCACGCGCAGCTTGCGGAAAGCTGTCACCGATCAGCACGATCGTGTCGAAATCGGTGTCTGTCTGGGCCAGAAGCGATGGCAGCGTCAGCGCCTCGAACAAATAGAACCGACGTTCCAGCCGGGCGGGGTTGTAAAGCTGCGCCTCAAGGGCGGCAAGATCATCGGTCGATCTGGCAAAGCCGTTCAGTGCCGGATAGGAAAACCGGATCAGTCCGGCGATGCGGTTCTTCACTTTATCCATCATGCCGGGCCACCGCTGCGCGCAAGCCGGGCAAATCAATGTTGAAACGGGCTTTCAGGGTGTCAGCCTGATCAGCATCATCCAGCTTGTAGGGGAATCCGATACGCTTGGGATCGCCACTGTCAGACACCGCATGGCGGCCGCGCACATACATGATGCTGTCCTGAAAACTGACTCCGGGCATATGCGCCGACAGGCGGTGATGCGCGAAATTCAACACCGAATTCGGGTGGCCGGGCGGCATGTATACGGTCAGCGCCACTCCAAGCGAATGCGTGAAGCAAGGATAGAGGGCGACCTCGCCCGCCTCGATGTTCAACGTCATGCCGCGCGCGTAGTCGACCGACAAAAGCGGGTGCGCCGCATAGATGGGGCGCAGCTTCTGCGCAAAATCGCTGCGGATGCGTGCGACGTAATCCACCGCCACGGCATCATCATCATCATGGCGGAACTGCGCCACGACCCCGGTTTTCGGATCAACATGGCGGCGAAAGACGCGGCGACAGACATCGCGGTGCGGGCCGGGGTCTTCCTGCACGATCTTTGCTTGTGGCAGATCAGCAATCAGCCCCTGCAACCGGTCCAGCCACAGTTTCGGAAAATCGCGCCCTGTCAGCAGCAGCAACGTGAAATCCGGATCAGTCTGCGCGCGCCATGCAGGCAGACAGATGCGTTCGAACATCATGAAGCGCAGGGCCAGACGGGATGGGTCATAAAGAAACGCGCGGCGCTCGGCGACGCTGCCGTGTTCCACCTTGAAGCCGCCCTCGGCCACATAGGAAAACCGGCATAATCCCAGAACCTGTATCGTCACGCGCTGCCCTCGGATCCTTTGGCCCTGCCTCTTGCAGCACTGTGGCACAGAGCGGCGGATGAGGGAATCCCCAGGCCTGAAATGAAAAGGCCCTCCGTGCGGAACACGGAGGGCCTGATCTTCATCACAAGGCGCTTATTCGTCGCGGCTTTCCATCGTATCCACCAGACCGCTGTCCGCGACCTCGGCCGACACGTCCGGAATGGGTGCTGCCAAAGCGGCGGCTGCCTCTGCCTCGGACCGGCGCGCCTCGACCACCTTCAGATCGCGATCGGCTGCGATCTTCTTGATGCGGCTGGTGGCGCCACCGGTGCCGGCCGGGATCAGACGACCGACGATGACGTTTTCCTTCAGACCAACCAGTTTGTCGCGCTTGCCCTGAACCGAAGCCTCGGTCAGCACCCGCGTGGTTTCCTGGAACGATGCCGCCGAGATGAAGCTGCGGGTCTGCAGCGACGCCTTGGTGATCCCCAAGAGGATCGGTTCGGCCACGGCCTGACGCATACCCAGCTTTTCGGCCTTCTGGTTGTATTCATCAAGCTCTGCCTTATCGACATGCTCGCCCTTCAGAAGGGTCGTCTCACCGCTGTCGAGGATCTCGAACTTCTGCAGCATCTGCCGCACGATCACCTCGATATGCTTGTCGTTGATCTTCACGCCCTGCAGGCGGTACACGTCCTGCACTTCGTCGATCATGTAGTTGGCCAACGCCTCAACCCCGAGAATCCGCAGAATGTCGTGCGGGGCGGGGTTGCCGTCCATGATGTAGTCGCCGCGCTGCACGAAGTCGCCTTCCTGCACCGGGATATGTTTGCCTTTCGGCACCATGTATTCGACCACCGGCTGCGTCTCATCAACCGGTTCAATGGTGATGCGGCGCTTGTTCTTGTAGTCTTTGCCAAAGCGCACATAACCGTCATGTTCGGCGATGATGGCGTGGTCTTTCGGGCGGCGAGCCTCAAACAATTCGGCCACGCGGGGCAGACCCCCGGTGATGTCCTTGGTCTTGGCACCTTCGCGCGGAATCCGCGCGACAACGTCACCCGGAAGAACCTCCTGCCCTTCCTCGATCGACAGAACGGCGTCGACCGACATCGGATAGGTGATCGGGTTTCCGGCCTCGTTGCGCACCGGCTCTCCGGTTGCGGCATCCATGATGATGACCTCGGGCTTGAGGTCATTGCCCTTGGGTGCCGAGCGCCAGTCAGACACGATCTTCTGCGTCATACCCGTTGCATCATCGGTATCCTCGCGCACAGAAATGCCCGAGATCAGGTCGACGAATTTGGCGACCCCACCCTTTTCCGCGATGATCGGCAAGGTGTAGGGATCCCATTCGAACATCTTGGCGCCGCGTTTGACCGGCTGACCATCCTTGACGTGAACCTTCGCACCATAGCTCAACTTGTGCGAGGCGCGTTCCTGCCCTGCGGCATCCATGATCGCGATGGTCATGCTGCGGCCCATGACGATGGCTTCGCCCGCGGCATTGCTCAGCAGGTTCGCGTTGCGGAACTCGATCTTGCCTTCCTGACTTGCCTCGACGAACGACTGCTGCCCGCCTTGCGCCACGCCGCCGATGTGGAACGTCCGCATCGTAAGCTGGGTGCCGGGCTCACCGATCGACTGTGCGGCGATGATGCCGACAGCCTCACCCTGGTTGACCAAGGTGCCACGGGCCAGATCGCGGCCGTAGCAGGTGGCGCAAACGCCTTCTTCCGCCTCGCAGGTCAGCGGCGAACGGATGCGCGCTGACGCGATACCGGCCTGATCAATCAGATCGGCGCGGCGTTCGTCGATCAACTCACCCCGGCCCACGACCACTTCATCGGTGCCCGGAACCAGCAGATCCTCGGCCGCAACACGGCCCAGAACACGCTCGGCCAGCGAGGAGACAACCTCGCCATCATTCACAGCCGCAACGGCAGTGATCGCGTTTTCGGTGCCGCAATCATGGCTGCGCACGATGCAATCCTGTGCGACGTCCACCAGACGACGCGTCAGATAACCCGAGTTCGCCGTCTTCAGCGCCGTATCCGCAAGGCCCTTGCGCGCCCCGTGGGTCGAGTTGAAGTATTCAAGAACGGTCAGACCTTCCTTGAAGTTCGAGATGATCGGCGTCTCGATGATTTCGCCGTTCGGCTTGGACATAAGCCCGCGCATGCCGCCCAACTGCTTCATCTGTGTGACCGAACCTCGTGCACCCGAATGCGACATCATGTAGACCGAGTTCGGCTCTTTTTCCGAACCGTCCGCATCGTATTTGGTGGCCGAGATGGTCGTCATCATCGCCTCGGTCACCTTGTCGTTGCACTTGGACCAGGCGTCGATCACCTTGTTGTACTTTTCGCCCTGCGTGATCAGGCCGTCCATGTACTGCTGTTCAAACGCTTTCACCTGATCGCGTGCTTCGCCCACGATATCCCACTTGGTATCAGGGATCAGCATGTCGTCCTTGCCGAAGGAAATGCCGGCCTTGAACGCTTCACGAAAGCCCATGCCCATGATCTGGTCGCAGAAAATGACCGATTCCTTCTGCCCGCAATAGCGGTAGACGGTGTCGATCACGGTCTGCACGTCGCGTTTGCGCAGTAGACGGTTCACCAGATCAAACGACGCCTTTGCGTTCAACGGCAACAAGTTGCCAAGACGCAGACGGCCAGGCGTGGTGTCGAACCGCTTCCAGACTTCCTGCCCATGCTCGTCAATCTGACGGATACGCGCCTTGATCGAGGCGTGCAGATGCACTTCGCCAGCGGCCAGGGCATGCTCCACCTCGTCAACGTCTGCAAAGGCCATGCCTTCGCCGACCATGCCCTTGCGTTGCATGGTGGTGTAATAAAGCCCCAACACCATATCCTGCGACGGCACGATGATCGGTGCGCCGTTTGCAGGCGACAGGACGTTGTTGGTGGACATCATCAGAACGCGGGCTTCAAGCTGCGCTTCAAGCGACAGCGGAACGTGAACCGCCATCTGGTCGCCGTCAAAGTCGGCGTTGAAGGCCGAACAGACCAGCGGGTGAAGCTGGATCGCCTTGCCTTCGATCAGGATCGGCTCGAACGCCTGAATCCCCAGACGGTGCAGCGTCGGCGCGCGGTTCAGAAGAACCGGATGCTCACGGATGACCTCGTCCAGAATATCCCAGACCTCGGGACGCTCTTTTTCAACAAGCTTTTTGGCCTGTTTCACGGTGCTCGACAGGCCCTTCGCCTCCAGCCGCGAATAGATGAACGGCTTGAACAGCTCCAGGGCCATCTTCTTGGGCAAGCCGCACTGATGCAGCTTGAGTTCCGGCCCGGTCACGATGACCGACCGGCCCGAGAAGTCGACCCGCTTGCCCAGAAGGTTCTGGCGGAAACGGCCCTGCTTGCCTTTCAGCATGTCCGACAGCGATTTCAGCGGACGCTTGTTCGTGCCCGTGATCACCCGGCCGCGACGGCCGTTGTCAAACAGCGCATCAACCGCTTCCTGCAGCATCCGCTTTTCGTTGCGCACGATGATGTCGGGCGCGCGCAGTTCGATCAGCCGCTTCAGACGGTTGTTGCGGTTGATGACGCGGCGATAGAGGTCGTTCAGATCGGAGGTCGCAAAGCGGCCACCGTCCAGCGGCACCAGCGGGCGCAGTTCCGGCGGAATAACCGGCAGAACCGTCAGCACCATCCACTCCGGACGGTTGCCGGATTCAAGGAACGATTCCACGATCTTCAGGCGCTTGATGATCTTTTTCGGCTTCAGCTCGCCGGTGGCTTCCTTGAGGTCTTCGCGCAACTGCTCGGCAGTCGATTCCAGATCAATCGCAGCCAGCATTTCGCGAATGGCTTCAGCGCCGATGTTGGCGGTGAAGGCATCGGCACCGTAAAGATCCTGCGCGTCCAGGTATTCTTCCTCGGTCAGCTGCTGCTGATAGGTAAGGTCCGTCAGACCCGGCTCGATCACCACATAGTTTTCGAAATAAAGTACCCGCTCCAGATCGCGCAGCGTCATGTCGAGCATCAGGCCGATCCGGCTGGGCAGCGATTTCAGAAACCAGATGTGGGCAACGGGCGAGGCCAGTTCGATATGGCCCATGCGTTCGCGGCGCACCTTTTGCAGGGTGACTTCCACGCCGCACTTTTCGCAGACAACGCCGCGATATTTCATGCGCTTGTATTTGCCGCACAGACATTCGTAATCCTTGATCGGGCCAAAGATACGCGCGCAGAACAAGCCGTCACGTTCCGGCTTGAACGTGCGGTAATTGATGGTTTCCGGCTTTTTGATCTCGCCATAAGACCATGACAGGATCCGCTCTGGCGAGGCCAGAGAGATCTTGATTTCGTCGAATGTCTTGATCGGGGCAACCGGGTTGAACGGGTTGGTGCTGAGTTCCTGGTTCATCTTCAATCCTTAGAATTGGGGGCGGCGGGGGAAAAGCGTCGGGAAGGTTGGAAACCCACCCGACTGGACGGTGCTTAGTGGGGTTTTACCCCACCGTTCCGTCACTCTTCCTCCGCATCCAGGAGTTCCATGTTGAGGCCAAGGCCACGCACTTCCTTGACAAGAACGTTGAACGATTCCGGAACCCCGGCCTCGAAATTGTCCTCGCCCTTGACGATGCTTTCATAGACCTTGGTCCGTCCGGCCACGTCGTCCGATTTGACCGTCAACATCTCTTGCAAGGTGTAGGCGGCACCGTAGGCTTCCAGAGCCCAGACCTCCATTTCCCCAAGACGCTGACCACCGAACTGCGCCTTGCCGCCCAGCGGTTGCTGGGTCACAAGGCTGTAAGGTCCGGTCGATCGTGCGTGCAGCTTGTCATCCACCAGATGGTGAAGTTTCAGCATGTATTTCACGCCAACGGTGACCGGACGGGTGAATTGTTCGCCCGAACGGCCGTCGAACACGATGCTCTGTCCGCTTTCGTTAAAGCCCGCGCGACGCAACGCATCGTTGACATCGGCCTCCTTTGCGCCGTCGAACACCGGGGTCGCAATCGGCACGCCCTTGGTGACATTCCCGGCGAGTTCAAGGAAATCGTCGTCGTTTCGGTCGGCGAACGCATCCGCGTAAGTCTCGTCGCCATAGGCAAGACGCATCGCCTCGCGCACCGGAGTCATGTCGCCGGAACGGCGATAATCCTTCAGCGCCTCGTCGATTTTCAGGCCAAGACCGCGCGCGGCCCACCCCATGTGCGTTTCCAGAATCTGGCCCACGTTCATCCGGCTGGGCACGCCCAACGGGTTCAGAACAAGGTCCACCGCCGTGCCATCGGCAAGGAACGGCATATCCTCGATGGGAACCACCTTGGAGATAACGCCCTTGTTGCCATGACGGCCGGCCATCTTGTCGCCCGGCTGCAGCTTGCGCTTTACCGCGACAAAGACCTTGACCATTTTCATCACACCCGGCGGCAGATCATCGCCGCGACGGACCTTTTCAACCTTGTCGTCAAAACGCAGATCCAAAGCGCGCTTTTGCGCCTCGAACTGATCATGCAGGGCTTCAACGTCCTTGGCTTCGGATTCCTCGGCCAAAGCAAGCTGCCACCACTGGCCACGGCTCAGCGTGCCCAAAAGATCATCGTCAATCGTCGCTCCCGGCTTTACACCCTTGGGGCCTTTGACCGCAGACTTGCCCATGATCAGGGTCTTGAGGCGCGAATAGATGTTGCGCTCAAGAATGGTCAGCTCGTCATCGCGGTCGCGGGCAAGGCGTTCGACCTCTTCCCGCTCGATCTGCAGCGCGCGTTCATCCTTGTCCACACCGTGGCGGTTGAAGACGCGAACCTCAACGATCGTCCCGAACGCTCCGGGCGGCAGGCGCAGCGAGGTATCGCGCACGTCAGACGCCTTTTCACCGAAGATGGCGCGCAGAAGCTTTTCTTCCGGCGTCATCGGGCTTTCACCCTTGGGGGTGATCTTGCCCACCAGAATGTCGCCCGGCTGCACTTCGGCGCCGATGTAGACGATGCCCGCCTCATCCAGATTGCGCAGGGCTTCTTCGCCCACGTTCGGAATGTCGCGGGTGATCTCCTCGGGCCCCAGTTTCGTATCGCGGGCGGCGACTTCGTATTCCTCGATATGGATCGAGGTATAGACGTCATCGCGCAGGATGCGCTCGGAAATCAGGATGCTGTCCTCGTAGTTGTAGCCATTCCATGGCATGAAGGCCACGACCACGTTCCGGCCAAGAGCCAACTCGCCCATGTCGGTGCAGGGGCCGTCGGCCACCACTTCGCCACGCACGACCGTATCGCCCACCTTCACCAGCGGACGCTGGTTTATGCAGGACGACTGGTTCGACCGCTTGAACTTGCGCAAACGGTAGATGTCCACGCCCGGCTCACCCGGTTCCAGCATTTCGGTGGCCCGCACAACGATACGGGTCGCATCGACCTGGTCAATCACACCGGCGCGGCGCGCCATGATGGCAGCGCCCGAATCGCGAGCCACGACGGCTTCGATTCCGGTGCCGACAAAGGGCGCGTCCGATTGCAGCAAAGGCACCGCCTGCCGCTGCATGTTCGACCCCATAAGCGCGCGGTTCGCGTCGTCATTCTCAAGGAACGGGATCAGTGAGGCGGCAACCGACACAAGCTGTTTCGGTGACACGTCGATCAGATCAATCGCATCGGGCGGGTTCAGCATGAACTCGCCACCCTTGCGCGACGAGATCAGGTCGCTGGTAAAGCGGCCTTCGGCGTCAACCGATGCGTTCGCCTGCGCAACGGTGTGGCGCATTTCTTCGGTGGCCGACATGTAAACCACATCATCCGTCACCTTGCCGTCGATCACATGACGGTAGGGCGTTTCGATGAAGCCGTACTTGTTGACCCGCGCAAACGTTGCAAGGCTGTTGATCAGACCGATGTTCTGGCCTTCGGGCGTCTCGATCGGGCACATCCGGCCATAATGGGTGGGATGCACGTCGCGTACTTCAAAGCCCGCACGCTCGCGTGTCAGACCGCCCGGCCCAAGGGCCGACAGGCGGCGCTTGTGCGTCACTTCAGACAGCGGGTTCGTCTGGTCCATGAACTGCGAAAGCTGGCTGGAGCCAAAGAACTCCCGCACCGCAGCCGCCGCAGGTTTCGCATTGATCAGGTCCTGCGGCATGATCGTGTCGATTTCCACCGACGACATGCGCTCCTTGATCGCGCGTTCCATGCGCAGAAGGCCGACACGATACTGGTTCTCCATCAACTCGCCGACCGACCGCACCCGGCGGTTGCCCAGATGGTCGATGTCGTCAATTTCGCCTTTGCCATCGCGCAGTTCGGTCAGCGCCTTGATGCAGGCGATGATGTCGGCGCGGTCCAGCGTGCGCTGGGTATCGGGGCGGCCCAGATCCAGACGCATGTTCATCTTCACCCGGCCCACGGCCGACAGATCATAACGCTCGCTGTCAAAGAACAGCGTGTCAAACAACTGGCTTGCCGCCTCAACCGTGGGCGGCTCGCCGGGACGCATGACGCGGTAGATATCCATCAGCGCGGTATCGCGGCCCATGTTCTTGTCGGCGGCCATCGTGTTGCGGATGTAGGGACCGACGTTGATATTGTCGATATCCAGCACCGGAATCTCGGTAATACCCTGATCCAGAAGCACCTTCAGCGTGCCGCCTTTGACGCCGCCATCACGGTCGTATTCCATCGTCAGTTCGTCGCCGGCCTCAACCCAGATCTCGCCGGTTTCTTCGTTGATGATGTCCTTGGCGACATAGCGGCCCACGATCTGGTCGTAAGGCACCAGAAGCTCGGTTACCTTGCCTGATTTGATCAACTCGTTGGCCATCCGCGGCGTCATCTTGTCGCCGGCCTTGCAGATCACCTCGCCGGTGGCCGCATCTACGATATCAAAGGTCGGACGGGTGCCGCGCATCCGTTCGGGGAAGAACTTGGTGACCCAGCCCTTGTTCTTGACATGGCTGTACATCACCGTCCGGTAATAGGCATCCATGATGCCTTCCTGATCCATGCCCAGCGCGTAAAGCAGCGTCGTCACCGGCAGTTTGCGGCGGCGGTCGATGCGTGCGAACACCAGATCCTTGGCGTCGAACTCAAAGTCCAGCCACGAGCCGCGATAGGGGATGATCCGGCAGGCAAACAGCAGCTTGCCGCTGGAATGGGTCTTGCCCTTGTCGTGGTCAAAGAACACGCCGGGGCTGCGATGCATCTGGGAAACGATAACCCGTTCGGTCCCGTTCACCACAAAGGTGCCGTTCTGCGTCATCAGGGGCATGTCGCCCATGTAGACGTCCTGTTCCTTGATGTCCTTCACCGACTTGGCGCCGGTATCTTCATCAATGTCGAACACGATCAGACGCAGCGTCACCTTCAGCGGCGCGGCATAGGTCATGTCGCGGCTCTGGCATTCGTCGACATCGTATTTCGGCTTTTCCAGCTCGTATTTCACGAATTCCAGCACGCTGGTTTCGTTGAAATCCTTGATCGGGAACACCGATTTGAACACCCCCTGAATACCGGCGTCATCCGACGGTTTCGGGCCATCGCCCGATTTCAGGAACAGGTCATAGGATGATTTCTGAACCTCGATGAGGTTCGGCATCTCCAGGACTTCACGGATTTTGCCGAAATACCGACGGATACGCTTTTGGCCGACGTAGCTCTGAGCCATGCTCGAAGACACCTTTCGTTCATTTCGCCGGTGCGCATCCTGCTGGGCAACAGAAGCGCGCCGCTTGGCGACAAGGGGGTGAGGTTCTATTCATGCCCCCCGTCCCATAGGGGGGCTCCCGAACCTGCAACCACGCCTGGGAAGGGGCTTTTCAGCAAGCCTCTGCCAAGACTGGTTAGGCTGGGTCCGAAAATTCCGGACCCAGCCATTTGCGTCAGGGTGCCACAAGCACCCGTCAGATCACTTGAGTTCGACCTTCGCGCCAGCGTCTTCCAGCTTCTTCTTGAAGCCTTCTGCATCTGCTTTCGACGCGCCTTCCTTGACCTTGCCGCCAGCCTCGACCAGGTCTTTGGCTTCTTTCAGGCCCAGACCGGTGATTGCGCGCACTTCCTTGATCACGTTGATCTTGTTGGGGCCCGCTTCGGTCAGCACGACGTCGAATTCGGTCTTCTCTTCCTCGGCTGCAGCGGGTGCACCACCAGCAGCAGGACCAGCCATCATCACAGCGCCGCCAGCAGCGGGCTCGATGCCATACTTGTCCTTGAGGATCGTTTTCAGTTCTTGCGCCTGAAGCAGCGTGAGGCCCACGATGTCTTCGGCGAGTTTGTTCAGATCAGCCATTTTCTGTTCCGTTCTTGATAAGATGGGTTCCAACATGGTGGGGTTCAAGCCACGCAGGTCGTACGGGTGTGCTTAAGCCGCAGCTTTTTCCTCGATCGAGGTCAGAATGCTTGCGATGTTCGAAGCAGGCGCGCCAATGGCACCGGCAAGGGCAGAGGCGGGCGCACCAAGGCACGCTGCGATCGAAGCAATAAGCTCCTCCCGCGACGGCAAGGCGGCCACGGCTTTGACACCGGCCGGGTCCAGAATCGTGTCGCCCATTGCCCCGCCAAGAATAACGAAATTTTCGTTGGTCTTGGCATAGGCTTCCGAAACCTTCGCCGCAGCGACAGGATCTTCGGAATAGGCCATCACGGTCATGCCCGTGAGAAGGTCGCCCATCTTTGCAGCGGGTTTTCCCTCAAGGGCGATCTTGGCGAGCTTGTTCTTGGCAACGCGAACGGACCCACCCACGACACGCATTTTCGCGCGCAGGTCCTGCATCTGTGCAACCGTAATTCCTGCGTAGTGTGCAACCACAACCACGCCAGAGCTTTCGAAGATCTGGCCGAGTTCATCGACCACTTTCTCTTTCTGGGCTCTATCCACAGGTTCACTCCAAGTTTGGGTTCCGAAACATTCCGGTCCCCGGCTCATATTCGCCCCGGCTTGCGCTGGGGCATCGGGTCCATGACAAGGTCCCGAGGCCAGATCGCCCGAGGTTGCCCCCGGAAATTCAGTCTCGATCCCCATCTCAGGCAGGATATTAAGACGCTAGCGTCCCCCACCGTCTTGGACAGGACAGGGCGTTTTGGCCCCGCCATTCCGCCACCCCTTTGGGGGCTTTGGAATTCGTGACGGCGGGGTTGCCCCCGCCGCCTTAATCAGTTGCCCGTGGCCGAGGCCAGATCGACCGCCACGCCCGGCCCCATTGTCGAAGAAAGCGAAACCTTCTTCACATAGGTGCCTTTCGCGCCCGACGGACGCGCTTTGGACACGGCCTCGACAAAGGCGCGGATGTTTTCGGCAAGATTGCCGTCAGTGAAGCTGACCTTGCCGATACCGGCATGGATCACCCCGGCCTTTTCGACCTTGAACTGCACTTCGCCGCCCTTTGCCGCCTCGACAGCCGCCTTCACGTCCATCGTCACGGTGCCGACCTTGGGGTTCGGCATCAGGTTGCGCGGACCAAGGATCTTACCCAGACGGCCGACCAGCGGCATCATGTCCGGCGTCGCAATGCAACGGTCGAACTCGATCTTGCCCGACTGGATGGTTTCCATCAGGTCCTCGGCACCGACGATATCCGCACCTGCCGCCGTCGCCTCATCAGCTTTGGCACCGCGTGCGAACACGGCCACACGAACCACCTTACCAGTGCCGTTGGGCAACGTGACAACGCCACGCACCATCTGGTCGGCATGGCGCGGATCGACGCCAAGGTTCATTGCAATTTCAAGCGTCTCATCGAATTTGGCCGTCGCCGACTTCTTGATCAGCGCTACGGCATCTTCCACCGTGATCAGGTCTTTGCCATCAAAGGCGTCCCGCGCCGCGCGCGTGCGTTTTCCAAGCTTTGCCATGATTACGCTTTCACCTCGATGCCGCAGGATTTCGCAGAACCAAGAATGATCTGCATCGCGCCCTCGATGTCGTTGGCATTCAGGTCTTTCATCTTGGTTTCCGCAATGGCGCGGATCTGCGCCACGGTCACGGAACCCGCAACGGTGCGGCCCGGCTTGTCCGAACCCTTGGCGCGGTTGCGCTTGCCGACCGGCGGCAGGCCCGCAGCCTTTTTCAGCAGGAAGGACGCAGGCGCGGTCTTCAGCTCCAGGCTGAAAGACTTGTCCTGATAATAGGTGATGATCACCGGGGTCGGAACTCCGGGTTCAATGTCGGCGGTCTTGGCGTTGAACTCTTTGACAAACGCCATGATGTTCAACCCGCGCTGACCCAGAGCCGGGCCGACGGGGGGCGACGGGTTGGCTTGCCCCGCCTTCACTTGCAGCTTGAGGCTGCCGATAATCTTCTTGGCCATCTGGCCTCTCCTTCATCACTGCACCGACCCGGAATTGGGAGGCGCTGTTTAGTGGTTCGGTCCGTCACACCGGAAAACTCCGGGCGCTCGCCTCCCACACGGCACGTCAGGTGTTTTTCGACACCTGCGTGAATTCCAATTCAACCGGGGTCGCCCGGCCAAAGATCGACACCGTGACTTTCAGGCGGCTGTGCGCCTCGTCAACGTCCTCGACCATGCCGGCAAAGCCCTCGAAAGGGCCGTCGGTCACCTGTACCTGCTCGCCGATCTCGAAGCGGATAAGGTTGCGGGGCGCGGCCTCGCCCTCTTCCACACGGTTCAAGATCGCATTCACTTCGGCGTCGCGCATCGGCATCGGACGGCCTTGCGGGCCGAGAAACCCGGTCACCCGGTTGATCGACGAAATCAGGTGGTAGCCCTTGTTCGTCATTTCCATGTTGACCAGAACGTAGCCCGGCATGAAGCGCCGCTCGGACGTCACTTTCTTGCCGCGCCGCACCTCGATGACCTCTTCGGTCGGCACCAGAACTTCGCCAAACTCTTCTTCAAGCCCGGCATCCGTGACGGCTTGCTTGATCTGCTCGGCGATCTTCTTCTCGAAATTCGAGAGAACGCTCACCGAATACCACCGCTTC
>JBGSRQ010000356.1:0-5511 GCA_041737515.1 Rhodobacterales bacterium
CGCGCCACGGGCCGCTTTTGTCGGTGCCCTATCCGCAGGAAATCAACGATATTCCCGCCATCATCGCGCGCAAGGACAGTGCCGCGGATTTTGCCGACATGATCATCGACGGTTTTGACGAGATGCTGGACCAATCCCGCGCTCAGCCCTTGGTGATGGGGATCGCGCTGCATCCCTATATCGTCGGTCAGCCACACCGTTTGCGGCAATTGCGCCGCGCCCTGACGCATATCGCGGAACGCCGGGATGCGGTCTGGATCACGACCGCCGGGCGGGTGGCCGCGTGCTTTGCCGATCAGGTATCCCCGCCCGGCCCGCGACAGTCGACCCGGATGTGATCGGGAAAATCGCCTCGGCCATCGGCCGCCATATCGGTGCCGCCCGATCAGGCACCGTGACCCGGTGACGGGCTGCAAAGGGTCGATGTGCGGCCCCCGCCAGATCAGCAATCCGGCCCCGAATGCGGCTGCACGTCGCTGATTTCCCGCGCCAGTCTGGCCGCGATCGGCGTCAGACGCGTATCGCGCAGAGTCAACAGGCCAAACGCCTCGACCTCTATCCCCAGATCAAGGGGCACCCGGGCAAAGGATGCGTCCGGCCGGTCGCAAAAGCTTGTGGCAACAGCGCGGGCCAAGGGGGCAATGGCGTTTGATTGCTGCAACAGAGCCAGTGTCAGCAGGAAGGATGCCGTCGAAAGGCGCTGCGGCGGGGCAGCCATGCCCAGCGCCGCCAGACGCGCAAGAACCGAGCCGGTCAGCAAAGACTCGGGTGGTGGCATCACCCAGTCATAGGTCAGCAGATCACCCAACTGCGGGACCGCCTGCCGGGTCAGCGGGTGATCGCGACGCACCACAAGCGCCACGGGTTCGGTCGCAATCGGGGCAAGCGAAAAAATGCCCCGCGTATCGTCGGGCGGCAACCGCCCGATGGCAAAATCAATGCGCCCCGACAGCAGGTGTGTGCACAGAATATCAGACGGGGCCACGATCACCTCGACCGTGATTCTGGGGGTGGTCAGGCGCGCATTGCGCAGGGTGGGCAGAACCCGGTCAATCGCGGGGCCGGTTACCGAACCGATGCGCACATGGCCCGCCCCTCCAGAGGCGACTTCAGCCATTTCGCGCGCTGCATCGCGCAATTCGCTTTGGATGCGTTGCGCCCGCATGGCCAGCGCCATACCCACAGCCGTCAGGACAATGCCCCGCCCGGTTCGGTAGTGCACGGGCTGCCCGACGATGCGCCCGACCTCGGCCAGAAGGCGCGATGCTGCAGGCTGGCCGATGCCGATCCGTTCCGCCGCGTTGGTGATCTGCCCGGTATCCGCCATGGCCGAAAGCAGCCGCAGATGGCTGAGTTTCAGGCCCCGGTGCAAAAGGTCGGGGGGATGTAACGCGGATGACATATCATTTCAGCCATATGAAGATACATTCTTGCCATTTGACGGATATATGGACCCGACGCAACAGTGCCGCACGCCGTCGGGGGCCATAACCCCGGCCGCAAAGACATCGCCGCGCTTTCGCGGTTTGGGAGGGATACACTATGCACGTTTCAAGAAGAGCGCTTTTGGCGTTGGGCGGCGCGTTTGCTGCAACCACCGTGATCGGGCTGCCGGCCTTTGCGCAAGACAAGGGCACCGTCGGCATTGCGATGCCGACCAAATCCTCGGCGCGCTGGATCGGCGACGGCGACGCCATGGTGGCGCAGTTCACAGCCGCAGGCTATGGCACCGATCTGCAATATGCCGAAGACGATATTCCAAACCAGCTTGCCCAGATCGAGAACATGATCACCAAGGGCGTCAAGGTTCTGGTCATTGCGGCCATCGACGGCACCACCCTGTCCAACGCGCTGGACAATGCTGCTGCGGCCGGCATCAAGGTCATCGCCTATGACCGTCTGATCCGCGACAGCGGCTCGGTCGATTATTATGCCACATTCGACAACTTCAAGGTGGGTGTGCAGCAGGCGACCAGCCTTGTCGAAGGCTTGAAAGAGCGATTTGGCGATGTGAAACCCTGGAACGTGGAACTGTTCGGCGGCAGCCCCGACGACAACAACGCCTTCTTCTTCTACAACGGTGCCATGTCGGTTCTGCAGCCGATGATTGACGCGGGCGATATCGTCATTGCCTCGGGGCAGATGGGCATGGATGTGGTCGGCACGCTGCGCTGGGATGGCGCGGTGGCACAATCGCGCATGGACAACCTGTTGTCGGCCAACTACGGCGACAAGACGCTGCACGGTGTGCTGTCGCCCTATGACGGTCTTTCGATCGGTATTCTGTCGTCGGTCAAGGGCGTGGGCTATGGCTCGGGCGATCTGAAAATGCCGATCGTGACCGGGCAGGATTGCGAGATCCCGTCGATCAAGTCGATCATCGCGGGCGAGCAGTATTCGTCGATCTTCAAGGACACGCGCGAACTGGCCCGTGTGACGGTGGGCATGGTTGACGCGCTGCTGTCAGGCTCGGAGCCCGAGATCAACGACACCAGCACCTATGACAACGGCGTCAAGGTCGTGCCGTCGTATCTGTTGGAAAGCCAGCCAGTGAACGTGTCAAACTATGAGGCGGTTCTGGTCGGGTCGGGCTATTACACCGCCGATCAGCTTTAAGACAGTTCCGCCCGCCCCCTGCATCCGGGGGCGGGCGGATTTGTGCGGGGGAATGGAATGACAGCTTTGTTGGAAATGCGCGGGATCAGCAAGGTGTTCCCCGGCGTGCGTGCATTGGACAACGTGAACCTGACCGTGGAAGCGGGAGAGATTCATGCGATCTGCGGCGAAAACGGGGCCGGCAAATCGACGCTGATGAAAGTTCTGTCGGGCGTCTACCCGCACGGATCCTATGAGGGCGAGATTCTGTTCGACGGCAAGACACTGGCCTGCCGCACCATCCGTGACAGCGAAGATCACGGCATCATCATCATTCATCAGGAACTGGCGCTTGTGCCGCTTTTGTCGATTGCGGAAAACCTGTTCCTGGGAAACGAGGTCGCGTCGCGCGGCGTGATCAACTGGGCGCAGGCGTTTCAGAAAACCGACGCTCTTCTCAAAAAGGTCGGCTTGTCCGAGGCCCCTGCCACCAAGGTGGAAAAGCTGGGTGTCGGCAAGCAGCAACTGATCGAGATTGCAAAGGCGCTGGCCAAGGATGTGCGCCTGCTGATCCTGGATGAACCGACCGCGGCACTGCAGGAAAACGACAGCCAGAAATTGCTTGATCTGATGCTGGAACTGAAAGCGCAGGGGGTAACGCAGATCATCATCAGCCATAAGTTGAACGAAATCGGCAAGGTTGCAGACCGCATCACCATCATCCGCGACGGGGCCAGCGTATCGACGCTGGACCGCGCCGACATTTCCGAAGACCGCATCATCCGCGACATGGTGGGCCGCGACATGGCGCACCGCTATCCCGAGCGCATCCCGATGATTGGCGAGACGCTGATGGAGGTGCGCGGCTGGAACGTCTGGCACCCCGAACAGCAGGGCCGCCAGATGATCCGCGACGCGGCATTTCATGTCAAAAAGGGCGAAATTGTCGGCATTGCGGGCTTGATGGGCGCGGGCCGCACCGAACTTGCGATGAGCCTGTTTGGCCGCAGCTACGGGCGCAACATCTCGGGCGAGATCGCCATTTCGGGCAAACCTGCCGACACCTCGACCGTGGACCGCGCGATTGCCGCAGGGCTGGCCTATGTGACCGAAGACCGCAAGACGCTGGGCCTTGTGCTGGACGAACCCATTCTGCGCAACATCACGCTGGCGAACCTGATGGGCGTGTCGAAGAACGGCGTGCTGAGCCACCGCCACGAACAGCAGGTGGCCGAGCAGTATCGCAAGGCAATGAACATCCGCACCCCCAACGTGCAGCAGCGCGTCGTGAACCTGTCGGGCGGCAATCAGCAAAAGGTCGTTCTTTCTAAATGGCTGTTCACCGATCCGCAGGTGCTTATCCTCGATGAACCCACGCGCGGCATCGACGTAGGTGCGAAGTTCGAGATTTACGGCATCATGAACGATCTTGCGGCCCAAGGGCGCGGCGTCGTGATGATCAGCAGCGAAATGCCCGAACTTCTAGGCATGTGCGACCGTATTTATGTGATGAACGAGGGCCGGATCGTGGGCGAACTTTCGCGCGCCGAGGCCAGTCAGGAACGGATCATGGCATTGATCCTGCAAAGTGGGGGAAAAGCCGCATGACCGCGAAAACGAACACCGCAAAGTCAGGTCTGGGCGACCATCTGGGCGGGCATCTGCGCGAAAACGGGATGCTGATGGCGCTGGTCGTGATTGTGCTCTTCTTTGTCACGGTCGTGCGGGTTTTCGAGGGCGTCGATTTCCTGTCGGCGCAAAACATCACCAACCTTTTTCTGCAGAACTCTTACGTCATCATCATGGCGCTGGGGATGCTTCTGGTCATTGTGGCGGGGCACATCGACCTGTCAGTGGGGTCTGTGGTCGGGTTTGTGGGCGCTGTTGCGGCCGTTCTGACCGTGAATCTGGGCTGGCCGGTCGTGGCTGTAGTGCCAGCCTGCCTGCTGGTGGGGCTGCTGATCGGGGCGGCCCAGGGCTATTGGATCGCCTATTGGCATATCCCGTCGTTCATCGTCACGCTGGCCGGAATGCTGGTGTTTCGCGGCCTTACATTGTGGTTGTTGAACGGCCAGAACATCGGACCGTTCCCCAAGTCTTTCCAGTCGCTGTCGACGGGATTCATTCCTGACCTGTTCGGCGTGGGCAAACCGAATGTCACAGCGCTGGTGCTGGTGTGCCTTGCGGCTCTGGTGATCGTGATTGTGGGACTTCGCGCGCGCACCCGTGACGCGCAATTCGGGGTGCAGCCTGAACCGACTGTGATCTTCGGCATCCGCAACCTTCTGGTCTCGGCGGCGCTGGTTTTCATCGGCTATAAACTGGCCAGCTTTCGCGGCCTGCCCAATGTCGTCATCATTCTGACGGTGCTGACGGTGCTTTATGCCTTTTTCACCGAGAATGTCACAACCGGGCGGCGCATCTATGCGCTGGGCGGCAACGAGAAAGCCGCCAGACTTTCGGGCATCAAGACCGAGCGGCTGGTGTTTCTGACGTTCTGCAACATGGGCGTTCTGGCGGCATTGGCGGGCATGATCGTGGCCGCGCGGCTGAACTCGTCAACACCGAAAGCGGGCGCAGGGTTCGAGCTGGATGTGATCGCCGCAGTGTTCATCGGTGGCGCGTCGATGTCGGGCGGGGTTGGCAAGATTCTGGGTGCTGTGGTCGGCGCGCTGATCATGGGGGTGATGAACAACGGGATGTCGATCATGGGCATCGGAATTGACTATCAACAGGTGATCAAGGGGCTGGTGTTGCTGTCAGCCGTGATCTTCGACGTTTACAACAAATCGAAATAGGAACGCGCATCATGCTTTTATCGCAAATCATCGGTGCGGATGGCGCCCTGTCGGTCGTCGCGCGCGAAGGGTCCGAGGCGGCGGTCGTGCGGGGTGCCGTCAGCACCTATGCGCTGGC
>JBGSRQ010000361.1:0-13193 GCA_041737515.1 Rhodobacterales bacterium
GGCGGCGGCGACGGCGACAGGTGCTGCGATCGGCCAGTCCGACAGGGCCTGTTTGGGTGCCAGAGACGCATCGAAAAGGCCGGTGTGCATCCAGATTTTCATCCATTCCGCACCGCCTCCTGCTGCAGCCATCCGGTCATAAAGACGGGTATAGTCGACCGGCACGAACCACACGACAAAGAGCCAGCCCCGTGCCTTCGCCTCGGCCACCAGATCGCGTAAAAAGGCGCGCTGCAGATCGGTCGAGCCGGGAAAGTCGATACCCCCCGCCTCGTTCACCCGCGCAGTTGCCGTGGCATATCCGGTTTCTGCAATCGCGATAGGGTGTCTGGTCCAGCTTGCCAGAAATGCGAACGGGTCGCGCCATTCACCGGGCGGAGGCGACAATCCAGGTGCACCGAACAATTCGCCAAATTTGCCGCCATAGGGATAGAAGCTGATCCCGATCCAATCGCCGTATTCGGCATCGGCCCGCACCATGTTGCCGACACGCGGTGCCATGATGGATTGAAGCACCAGTTCCATCCCGACCTTGATGCCGGGATGTGACGCATGCATGCCGTCCACCGTCTGACGGAACAGTGTCGCAAAGGCGGGCCAGTCATCGGGATAACGCAGTGCAAGCTCGCTCATCTCGATCCCGATGTTCATGTATTCGGGCGAAAGCGCGTCGGCGACGCGGCGCACATAGTCAAGATAGGCCGCAATCACCACCGGATCATCCATCGTGCGGCCGCGCAGTTTGGCGGGCATGCGGCGCGTCGTGTCGTCTTTGGCACCGCAGGCCTCGGCCAGGGTGTGACGATCGTTCTGGGTGGGGGTAACGGCGACATACATCGTTTGATGTGGCTGGCGGTATGCGCGTATCTCGGCCAGATCGTTGCGCAACCAGGCCGGAAAGGGATCGCCCGACAGAACCTCTGCCCATGGAACACACTGATCCATGTGCTGCGCATAAAGGTTGGATCGCGGAATGGTCAGCGCATGAACCTGGGCGGTCGACTCGGGCGTCAGATCATGCGGAAAATTGGTAAACCCCCAGAGCGGTTCTGCTGCGGCCTCCTGCGCCCCAATCAGAGCCGAAAGAAAACCTGCAAATATGCCTGCCAAAACCCGCAATTCTATCCCCGCGGAGCGTGCTCAAAACAAGGTGTGTCTAGCACAAACCGGGTCGCGCCGCAATCGACGGTCAGGCGTGCCGATGGATCCGTGGATGATCATGTCCCGGCGCACGTTCACTGGCAGCGCCGGCGCAGCAGCCCTGAGTCAGTCTTGGGATGGGCCGCACCAGCCGCCGGATTTTCCGGTTCAAGCATGCTGCGCGCAGTGCCGGGACAGGCATTGACCGGGTGCTGTTTACTGCAAGAGTCTGCTTTTTCTGGCATCCAGGCGGTACGGCCATATTGCCTGCAGCACCGATCTGCGCTTGGAAACAGGCCCGAATTGTTGGGTGTGGCACGGCCTCTGGCCGAAGGCGGCCCCGCGAGGAAAGAGAACACCCAGGCGCGGCCGACCTTGTGCCGGACAACGGCCCGTCTGCCCGGAGCAGCGCCAAGACGGAGCAGAGCCTTGGCACCAGCGTGGCACAAATTTTGCCGCGGAATGATCTGTCGGTGCTCGATGACCGAACGGCGCCGGGCGAAAAAGGATGGCACGTCATTGCGTCAGCGTCGAAACCGGTTCCTTCAATGGAAGCGATGGCCAAGATCGGGTAACGGCGTCCGTTCCGGTGCCGGAACCGGCGGCACCACTTTCGCCGGCCTCACGTTGGACATGAAACAGGTGCTCTGGCCCGTCCGTCAACACTGCACCGCTGCCCTGTGCATGAATGGATTTTGCGGCGGCAATGCTTGTTGCGGCACTGGTCAGAGCGACGGATTCCCACTTGCGCGGCGCAATATTCCTGCGGGACGTTTGAAGAGGGCGTGTCATCATGGTTTTGCATGGGGTTGCGTGTTGCATTTGCGACAAACGCCATCGCGGCGGGGCGTGAGCAGAGCAACCGACCAATCCAGCCGACAAACCGGAAATCACCCTTGATGATGCTCCGATGTGGGGAAATGACAGAACTGTGGGTGTCGCCGGGATGCTGCAAATCCGGCACTTTGTGCAGATGGTCTTTGCAAGCAAGCCGGAATTAGCGAGTTGTGCCGCTGACATCGCGGATCATCCGGGCCCACTCGTCCAGCAGGCGCGTGCGGTCAAAGCGGGTTGTGATGGATTGGGCGGATGCCCCAAGACGTTCGCGCGCTGCGGCAGCAGTTGCTAGGGCCAGCACTGCCTGAGCAAGGCTTGCGGTCCGGTCTGCCCCCGGTTCCACCAGAATACCGTCTGCGCCAGATGTGATCAGGTCGGACACCCCGGCGCAATCGGCAAAGGCAATGGGCGGCAGGCCGTGCGCCATGGCCTCGGCAACGGCGAGGCCGAACCCTTCGAAAGCCGCAGGATGGCACAGGATTGCCGCGCTGTCATATTCCGCACCGATCGCGGATGTCAGCCCGCACAGAGCGATCCGCCCCTCCAGACCCGCCGCCCTGATCTGCTGTGCAAGGGCCGTCTTGCACGGACCCTCTCCGAATATGCGCATCGACCATTCGGGAATTTGCCCGGCGATCTGTGCAAAGGCTGCGATCAGAATATCCCATCCCTTGATGTCGGTCAGCCGACCCACACCAAGGATCACGGGCCGACGTGGTTGCGCATCCGCGGGCCGCGCAGCAAGACCATCCAGCCGTGACACCGGATTGGGCAGAACTACAACATGGTCGCGCTGACCCGGCGCAAACCACTGCGCAAACTCGGGCAGAAGAACCGTAACCCTGTCTGCCAGAGCCAATGCGTCGCGCGTTCTGCGGCGATAGACCGGGTTCTGATCCCAGCGCGGCGATGCGCCGAAATCAAGGTCAGGCACGTTGTGGATTGACGCGATGGACGGCAAGCCAAGCGCTTTGGCCGCCCTGACTGCAGCCGAGATGGCGGGGGGCAGAAATCCGATGACGACATCACCGCCATTGTCCTGCAGATCGCGTCGCACGGCTCGTTCGAACATGCCATGCGTCATGTGCCATTTGAGATGACCAATCGGAAAGACGTTGGGCACCGAATTTGCCAACCGCTTCAGGGCAGAGCCGCGCCCCGGCCGGGTTGGTGCGGCGGCGTTCCCACCACGTTTCCACGGAAAGACGCTGTGCACTTGCAGATCGCCGGTATCATAACCGCACGGCCCCTCGCGCAGATCAAATGTCACGATCCGGGGGCGCATGCCGCGATCCGCCATGGCAAGAGCGGTTTCCACCACGATCCGTTCCGCCCCGCCTGAAAGCCCCGTCAGGTTTTGAATTACAAAAACCGGCTCAAGGGCGCGCGGCACTGTCATGACCAGAAATTCAGCCGGAACCTGCGCTGTGGCTTGACCGGAACACTGCCCCCTGGCGACGCTGTCAGCAGATCATAGGCGCCGCGCAATGGAGTTGTGACAATTGACTTCGGATCGTCGCCCCAATCGCGAAAGAACGTATCGCCGACATCGCCATACATCTCTTGCAACTTGACGAAGGCGGGACGATACCGCGCGTTGACCCGTGCAATTTCGTCGGCATAAAGCAATCGCGCCTTCGGGGTCTTGCCGACGACTGTTCCCGTCAGCAGATCCTGATTTTCGGGCGCAGCGTCTGGCGCGTGCATCACCATGTCAACAATCTGTGGGTCTATCTTACCGAACTGCCGCAGCATCCTGCACAGCAGGATACGGGCCGCGTCGGGCGACCGGTTCTGATCGGGCGAGGCGACAAACCCGCTTTTGTGCAGTTGCGGCAGCTCGTCGCGCGCTACAATGCCGCTACGGAGCAGAAAGTCCGACACGATATCGCCGTTGGCCAGTTGCGACCTTTCGAAAGGGGCGATGCGGATCGCCTCGGCCCCGTAAAGCCGGGCAAAGATATTCAGCCGTTCGACAAACTGGCTGCCCGTTCTGACAAAGGCCGACGTTTCGAAGTTTGCAAAGGACATCGCACCTGTGCCGGTCTTTAATCCCTGCGAGAACCAAGATTCAAAGAACTCATCCGGCCGGCGGAAATAGACCAGAACCGTTACGTCATAAGGCTTCAACGCCTGGGCCATCGCTGCCGTGTCGCTTCGCAAACTGTCGGCAAAATGCCAAAGACCCTCATCCGAAATCACGATGTCATTATCGCCCGTCAAACGCGTTATCCGCCGGGTCAGAACCCCTGACTTTCGCGCGGGCCAACCAACAAAAGCCCAGCCACGTTCGGCAAGCCACGCCTTGTTCCCCTTCAGAGCGGCCTGAATGCTGGAGGTTCCGGTCTTCATCGTGCCGATGTGAAGGATGACCTTGCGGCGTTTCATGGCTTGGACGCATCCATCCTGTGTCGAATGATCTGCGCGATCCGCTCTGCCACGATCGCATGACCACTGTCTGACAAATGCATGCCGTCGGCCAACAGGGGCCCCGTCCCATCTTCGGCTTTTGCAGGAATGCTGCGCCAGACATAGCGATCAACATCCAGAAGCTGAACTCGGTGCCGACGCGCTGCCCGCAGAATTTCAAGGTTATAGGCCAGAAAATTTTCGTTGCGGGCAGGCATCTTTTCCCAAAATCGGATCGGGGGAAGAATTATATTGCCAACGATGATTGTTCGCGCCCCTCTCGCTTTCAGTAACGCGATGATACTGTTCAGATTTTCCCGAAACTTGTCCAATGGCACATAGTTGCGGGGTGGTGAGTGAAGCATGACCTGTCCCCGGAACTGCCGCCCAAAGGCAAGCACCTTTGATAGAACCGGTTCGGGCAAAAGGGAAACGGCAAGGCGTTCCTTTTCAAGGAAAAGCCGGTCGGCGCAATCATTCAGGCCGACGTGAACGACGACATCTGATTGCGCGCCAAGCTCCGGGTTTTGTGTCATGAGATCGAACACCTGCTCGGTCGTGAAATACCGTTGTGCGATGCTGTCGACAATATGTTGCTCAAGCAATCCCGTCAGAAGCGAGGCGTAGGTTTCCGAGTCCCTGTTGTCTGGATCGTTCCTTGGCAAACCAAGGGAATCGGACATTATCAGCAATTTATAGGGCCGTTTGCCCCATCCGAAAATGCCCTTTCCGCGCGAGTTGATCTTGCTGCGGCACGCTTCACGCTCGGCTTTCAGACTATCCTGATTATGCTTGAGCAGGCGTCGTATCGACAGCGGTGGTGTCAATTCGACGGCACAGGCGCGGGCCAGCGCAAATGCGTTCACCGCAGCGCCATACTTTTTTTCCTCGGCGAACTGAAAGGCTTGGTCGATTGCGCGTTCAACCACAACAGAGACGCTTTCCGAACTCATTCTAGTTCCCTTTCCGGTCCAGACTGCCGCCGATGCGGATCACGTCGTACCACTCCATTGCCTGTGCATGCTGCGAAAGGAGTTGCAGCCGGTCTGCCAGTTCGCCCCACAAAAAGGCACGGACCTGCCGCATCAGGCCGGGTTTGAATTCGGTGTCAAGTTGATTGGACAATGGCTCGGGCACCGCATCAAAACCCTTGTGGCTTTGCACACGCAGTTCCTCCAGCGGCTGAAAGATCAGCCGGCGTTCGGGGGTCATGACCTCTACCCCCCAACGGCCGGGTGACAGCCAGTTGGCATGCCACGACATCAGCGCGTTGGTGGCGTTTTGCGCGTGCCCGGTGAACACCGCGCCTGCCGCGTGCCAGCTTACCGAACCCGTCACCGCAGCATCCAGCCGCACCGGCGCGCCGAAAAAGTGAAATGCCATGTCCACCACATGCGACGAATTGCCGTAAAACCAGGTGTCCAGTTCGCGCTGCGGCTTGGCGATCTGCGCGATCCGGCGCGAGGGCTCGGAAAAGTCGAATTTCACCGAAAGGATGCCGCCGTCTTCGGCCACCATCTCTTGTGCGCGCAGGACCGATGCCATGAAACGGCGATTGTAGCCGACATAAACCTCGGCCCCGTGTCGGGTGGCGACGGTGCAAAGTGTCTCCAGTTCGGCCAGATCAAGACCGGCGGGCTTTTCCACCAGCAGGCGCTTTACCCCGGCGCGGATCAGGTCTGCGGTGGCTTCTGCCAGATACATCGCGTTCACGGTGACGATCGCGGTGTCTGGCACGGCGGGTAAGGCGGCAAGCTGATCGGCCAGCGGCCCGATTGAAACCGCAAGCCCGGTTGCCGCGGTAAAGGTCGCTGCCGACGCTTCACCCCGCCCCAGAACCTGCGGGCGCAGGTCAAGGGCTGCCAGCACCTTTGCATAATCGGCCGCCATCTTGCCCGCGCCGACAAGCAGAATGTCTGGTCTGGTCTGGGTCATGCCCGCCCCCTAGCTGATCGGGCAAAGGGCATCGGCCCCAAGCCCCAGATGGTCATTCAGTGCCGCCAGAAAAAGCCGGTGCTGACCGGTGCTGTCGGCAAACGGTGTCAGGCCGCAAGTCTGTTCGCGCAAGCACTGGTCGTAAATCTCCCAACACTCCGAAACATTCCTTGCCCCGAATGCTGTTGTTTGGCCACTTTCAGTCACCTGACGGGCCAGTTCGTCAATCTGTGCCGAAACCCCTTTACCCGTCACGCTGACCGCGATCGACATCGGACTACTGTCGTCGCAGGTAACGCGCAGGGTGGCACCGTTGGCAAGTCTGGCATGCAACGTGCCGAACACTTCGACACAACCCGGGCGTTTGGCCGGAACAGACCCCGGTTTCAACCCGCATGCATCAACCGAAACCACCGCCGCGGCGTTCAGGAATTCCGCAAGGTCCAGCAGGTGAATACCGTTCGAACACATTCCGAACGCCGTCCCTTTTACCTCGATATCCAACGGGCGTGCCTGCGCCCACCGGTCGCGCGCAGCAAGATATCCGGGGAAATAACGCCGCCCGCAATTTACAAACGCGGTAACATGGTGGCGGGCCAAAAGCGCGCTGACGGCATCCAGATCGGAAATGCTCTGGAACAGAACCTTTTCCAGCACCATCACCAGGACCGAATGCCGCGCCAGAACCGCCTCGA
The DNA here is from genome assembly GCA_041737515.1 of Rhodobacterales bacterium. Classification (GTDB taxonomy): domain Bacteria; phylum Pseudomonadota; class Alphaproteobacteria; order Rhodobacterales; family Rhodobacteraceae; genus JBBQZP01. The sequence continues at coordinate 7,017 of JBGSRQ010000361.1, forward strand.
CAATCGCACGACGCACATCGGCAGAACTGGCGATGACGGCAAGATCAACGGTCGCGGGCGCATCTGGCAAGGTTGGTGACACCGAAAACCGATGCGGCCCGGTGTGCGATCCGGTGAATTCGGCAATCCGGGCGTGTGCGGCCATGTTCGGCTCGATTATTGTGACATGCGCAGGTGTCGGCATCGCTGCAATCGCCTGCAGATGGCGAAAGCCGATATTGCCGCAACCACTGAGCAGGACCTGTTTCATGTGCGACGCTCCGCTATGACGGGGGCCATGTTCGGCCTGTCTTGATCAGAATCGGCACGGTACAGCCGGACCGGCCGCGCACCGGGGGTGAACTGGCGGTAAGCCAGCGTGATGGTGATATTCTGCGCAACGAAGGGTGCGAAATAGTTGGGCAGAATCAACCCGTCCACCCAATCAGGGCTGATCCAGCCGCCCGTCTGCAACACGCCATCATTGGTGCCCAGTTGCATCAGGTCGATATACTCCGCGCCGCTTTGCGCCAGAATGGGCCGAAACAGAGCCTGCCCATGCGCCAGCCAGTCGGTATCGCCAATGATATCGACGATCCGCAGTATATGGCTACCGTTACACTCGACCCTGCGCCAGACGACCAGCGCCCGCGGTTTCGTGTTCTGCCAGACCAGAGCGGTGTGATAGGCATAGAACGGATGATTCAGATACCGCTCCTGCACATAAGCCAGCGATTTGTGCGGCGTATTTGACGCCGAAATCATTTCTACCGCGTCGTGATCCGCCAGCGTCGGGGCGATCAATCGGCAGTCGCCTGTGTTTATTGAACCCGCCGCGAAAGCGTGATCCGGCACGCCCGACGCGATCCGGGCGGCGCCGCCTTCGGCAAAGATCGCGGCATGATGCAGATGGTCCAGAGTGTAGCCAAGGGCGCGATACAAGGGCCCGACCATTTCGGATGTGCCAATCGCGCCGATCATCCGCGGCTTCAATTGCGATTGTATCAGCTTGAGCATCCGCAGCCCCAACCCAGGCGGGGCAATATCGTCGCGGACCTTCCACAGGGCCAGCAGCACATCACCGTCGCCCAATGCCGCATCGAACCGACCCATCGGAATAAAGCCCAGCACGCCCAGAACCGTATCGCCCTGCTGTGCCAGCACCATATTGAAACGGCCGTCCGGTTGCAGATACTGCCAGTCAAACACGTCGGGTGCGTTGCAAAACACATGAGTCGCGGACCAATGGTCATGGATAAACGAGAGCAGCGCGCCCCGGTCCTGCGCGGTTGCAAAACGGGTTTCGATCACGCTCATCAGGCGGTGCTTCCGCCGTCGACCGTGACGATGGAACCAGTCATCATCGCCGCTTCGTCCGACAGCAAGAACGCGACCGATCCCGCCACGTCCTGCGGGCGGGGCAGACCCAAGGGTGCACGGCGGCGGATCGAGTTCAGCTTTTCGCCCTGCAAAGCCGCGGTCATATCGGTTTCCATATATCCCGGTGCAACGCAGTTGACCGTGATCCGCGCCCGGCCAAGTTCGCGCGAAAGGGACCTGGTGAAGCCTTCAAGACCTGCTTTGCTTGCGGCATAAACCGACAGTCCGTTGAACCCTGTTGACGCGATGATGCTTGAGATGTTCACGATCCGACCGATGCCGCGCGCCAGCATGCTGCGGCAGGCGTATTTCGTCAGCAGAATCGGCGACTCCAGATTGATGCGCAGAGCGCGGCCGATCTCGCTGGCGTGCTGGGTTGCCAGAACACCGTCCAGCCCGACGGCCGCGTTGTTGACCAGCCCGTAAAGCGGGCCGTGCGTGCGGGTCAGGCCCGATACCAGCGCGGGTATCCCCTCGATCTCGTGCAAATCGAACGCGTGAAAGACAATGCGATCTGGGTGGGCATCACACAGCGCGGTAAACTCGGCGCTGGGCGTGCGGCCGATGCAGATGATGCGATAATCGTCACGCAAAAGGCGTTCCACGATGGCAAGGCCCAAGCCTCGCGTAGCGCCGGTGACCAGCACATTTCTAAGCGGCGTCCGGGCGTCGGTCATGTCTTGTCCTTTCCGCTGTCGCGGACCAGTTTTCCGGCCGCATTCGTCTCGAAAGCAGCGGTAAAGCGGATGAAGGCGGGCACCATGTGGCGGGCGAGGCGGGCCGCTGCATGAGCCTTGATCGCCTCACGCAATGGCCCTGCTCCACCCGCCGCGGCTTCGGCCCCATCTTCGGCCACGATGTCGGCGGCGACCAAAGCGCCCATGATCGGGTTGGCTTTGGCATAGACCCGAACAAGGCGAACGGCGGGGTGGCTTAGGCAGGCGCGCTCGACCTCCTCGGGGTGGACCTTGTCGCCGCCGACGTTGATCACGCCCGAGCTGCGGCCCTTGAACATCACCCGGTCGTCCTGCATCGCCACCGCGTCGCCGGTATCAACCCAGCCGTCCTGAGCCAACCGCGCCCCGCCACCAAGATAGCTGTCACCCACCATCGTATTGCGGATATGCAGATGACCGTCCGCGATGCGCAGGCCAATTCCCGAGGGTGGATCGGTCAGATAGCTGGCAGGAAACCCGGCGCGGCGGTCGGTGACGGAAAAGCCGACGCCCGCCTCGGTTGACGCAAAGATATGCGTCACTCGGGCGTCCTGGTAGCGGCGCGTCAGCATGCCGATCACCGCGTCATCGGCAATTTCGCCGCCCAGGGTGATCTGGCGCAGGGCAAGCGCCTCGTGCCCCGCCGTCATAAGGATCTTGCGCCAAAGCGTCGGCGTGGCACTCAGATGCGTGCAGCCTTCATCGGCGAGGTCGGCCAGTTTGCCTTCCAGCGGCAGATTGGCGGGTGGGACCACCAGAGTTGCCCCGGACAAAAGACTTTGCAGCACAACCTGAAGCCCGGCAAAGCGCGTATAGTCAAACAACAGCCCCCAGACCTGCCCCGCGCCGCGTGTCTGATCGGTGCGGGTCGAGCGGGTCAGCGAGCCAAGGCTGTGACGCACCAGTTTCGGCGCGCCCGTGGTGCCAGAGGTGGTCATCACCCAATCCGTAGAAGCGGGCAATCCTTCAGCATCGTGCAATTCGGCGGGGTCGGACACAACCGTAACACCCGCTGCCGCAAGATCGGCGCGGTCGGTCAGGATCGTGTCGATATTTCCGGGCACGATGAAATCCAGCAGCGTTTGTGCATCAAGTGCGGGCGACGAAAGCACCACCGCCGCCGCCTGCCCATCCATCGCCGCAAGTGCGCGCAGCGCTGCAACGGGGTCGGAAAGGTTCAGCAAGACCCTGCGTCCGGCAAATTTCGGTGCGATTTGTGCTGCCTGCGCAGTCAGATCGCCAAAGTCCAGCCGCACCCCGCCGCTGACAAGCGCCGTGCGCCCGCCCTCGACCGAGGCGACAGAGGCGTGCAGGGTCATGCGGGCGCGTGGGCCGCGTAGAAATCCACGAATTCGCGGAAGGTGCGCGGATAAAACGCTTCGGTCGCAAGGCTGAACGGGTCGTATCCCAGATCTTCCTCAAGCCGGGTCACCAGAATCGCAAAGCCAAGCGAATCCAGCCCGGTATCCAGAAGCACAGTGTCATCGGCCAGATCCGGGGCCGGCGCACCGAAATGCTGGCCTGAATAGACCTCGGCAAACACGGTGCGCACGCTTGCGTCAAGATCGCTGATTGCTTGGGAATTCATTGGTTTTCCTGCCTCATACGGCCTTCGGTTCGGGTGCCCCGGCGGCTACCATGCAGTCAACCCGCCGTCAACGACAAGGTTCTGGCCGGTGATGTAGCTGGCTTTGTCCGACACAAGGAAAGTTACGGCATCGGCAATTTCGTGCGGTTCGCCCATGCGGCCCATCATGGTGCGGGCGGCGTATTTGCCCACGAAGGTATCATTCTGACCCGAGAATATCCCCCCCGGTGTCACGGCGTTGACCCGCACGCCTTGCGCACCCCAATAGCTTGCCAGATATTTCGTCAGCCCCCAAAGCCCGGCCTTCGAGGCGGAATAAACCGCAGGCGTGTTGATCGCGCGCCCTTCGTAAAGCGAGCCGTCGTAAATCCGCTGATCGGGGGCAACGATGCCGTAAATCGAAAGGGTATTCACAATCGACCCGCCGCCCAGTGCCACCATGCCGGGGCCGAATTCCTGCGCGCACAGCATGGGTGCGGTCAGATTCACGGATAGAACGTAATTCCAATCCTCCAGCGGAAAGGATTCGTAGGGTTCAAAGAAGTTGTCGCTTTTGGTGGCCGCGTTGCAGATCAGGGTGGAAACCGGCCCCAGATCGGCTTTCACCTGCAGGTGCAGAGCCTTCAGCGCCGCCGGGTCTGCGATATCGCAGGTATAGGGCCGCGCGCCCCCCGGTGCCACGGCCAGTGCTGCCGCCGTTTGCGCAAGTTCGGCCACTCGGTCCACCACGGCCACGGCGTAACCCGCCGCCGTCAGCCGCCCAACCATCGCGCGGCCCAGAATCCCGCCGCCACCCGTCAGCACCACCACCCGGTCAGAGCTTGTCATCGTCACCCTCTTTTGCTGCGGTCATCAGCATATCGACCAGTTGAAAATCAATCTCGCTGTCAATGTCGATGGACCGGTTGCGCGGCATCTCGTAAAGCCGCGTGCGCCCGTTCCAAAGCCCGGCCATCAGACTGCGCCGGTGCCAGACGTAGATCGAGGCGTTCATCGAGAACACCTTCGGCGCCGCCTGCCGTGAGGCCACGCCACCCGTCAGCGGTTTGACCAGCCGCACATTGCCATCGGGCTGATGTTCGACCATGTTGAAATAGGGGTTCTTGTCTGACGGATAGCCGGTGATCACCACATCTGTTGCATCGTCCAGCAGCGCAAGGGCTGCCTCGATGTCACTGATCCGGCGCAGGGGCGAGGTCGGGTCCAGATCGACGATCCGGGTGACATCCACCCCGCTGGAGATAACGTGATTCACCAGATGTTCGATCACCGGAAGCTTTCCGGCGGTTGATGTAGCCAATTCCGCGGGGCGCTTGAACGGCACCTGCGCGCCATGCGCCCGCGCCACTTCGGCGATCTGGTCATCGTCGGTAGAGACGTAGACGGCATCTATCGACCGGCACGCCAGCGCCTGTTCGATCGTATGCACGATCAGGGGTTTGCCCTGAAGCAGCCGGATGTTCTTGCGCGGCACGCCGACAGACCCGCCGCGGGCGCAAATGGTGCAGATGGTGGTCACGCCCTGGTTCCCCTTTCACGCGCTTGCAGCGCCAGTCGCGTGGAGGCGATGCCGTCCTCCAGCGTTTGCAATGGCTCCGGCCAGTCGCCCGTCATCGCTTGGGCAATGCGGTCGATCATGTCGATGTAGCTCTGCGCCACATCAAACCCGCCGGGCGGCAGGGCCAGGGGGGCGCGTCCATCGGGCGTGATCTGATCCAGCATCCCGCCGATGTCCCAGCAAAGACCCGCCTTGTCGCCCACCACCTCGTAATGCCGCAACCGCTTGCGCGAGACGTAATCCAGCGACACTTGCACAATCGGGGCGTTGCTTTTCCCGGTAAAGATCATCGCGGATACATCGTTTGATGCAAGGCCCAGCGACGACAGCCGCCCGCCCTGCGCAAACTGCAGGGTCAGATCACCGAACAACCAGCGTGCCACGTCAATCTCGTGCACAAGGTCCAGTTCCACCCCGCCGCCCCGCACGGCATCGGCGGAATACGATTGCCGGTAATCCTGCGCAGGCCGCCAGTCGGGCAGCCACTGCCCCGCCGTGAATGACGCCCGCACGATGGTGCCCAGCGCACCCGATTGCACAAGACGCTGCATCTTTATCAGCGACGGGATGTGGCGGAAGTTGAAGCCCGAAACCCGCACGGCCCCGGGTGCGCGGGCCAACAGGTCCAGCACCGCGTCGCAATCAGGCAGGCTTGCGACGATGGGCTTTTCAACCAGCATTGCGCAGCCCGTGGCGATCAGTGCGGGCAAGCTATCAATATGGTTTGACGACGGCGAGGAGACGACAGCCAGATCGCAACCTTCTGTCAGAGCGGCGTCCAGATCCGTCACGACCCTGGCCCCGAAGCGGTCGCACAGATCATCGGGCACCGCCGCCTGGCGCAGAACGGTAAAGGCCGCAGTCGGAAACCGAGCCGACAGGTTCACCATGTGCCGCCGCCCGATGGACCCCAGCCCGACGATCAGGATGCGCTTTACCGGATCAGCCATTGCGCC
>JBGSRQ010000364.1:0-4387 GCA_041737515.1 Rhodobacterales bacterium
TCCGCTACATGACGGTGAACGGCTATTCCCGGCTGGTCGGATATGACGAAACGCTGTCTTTCCAGCCCGATATTCTGGAACGCTTTGACGTGGACGACGAGAGGATCTTCACCTTTCGTCTGCGGGCGGGCCACCGCTGGTCGGACGGCGCACCCCTGACCACAGAAGATTTCCGCCACGGCTGGGACGATGTTCTGATGAACACCGACCTGCGCCCCGGCGGCCTTCCGACCGAGATGATGGCGGGGGGCGAGCCGCCGGTGTTCGAGGTGCTTGACGATCTGACCGTGCGGTTCACCTTTGCCGCGCCCAACCCCGAGTTCTTGCCCGCACTGGCGGCCCCGCAGGCGCTGGTGCTGCTGTATCCTGCGCATTACCTCAGGCAGTTCCATGCAGATTACGCCGATGCAGATACGCTGGCGGCCCTGATCTCGGAAAAGAAGGTGGAGGAATGGTCCGATCTTTACCAGAAGATGTCGCGCAGCTACCGGCCGGAAAACCCCGACCTGCCGTCGCTTGACCCATGGATCAACACCACTCCGCCGCCCGCCGAACAGTTCGTCTTTGTGCGCAACCCCTATTTTCATCGCGTGGATGAGAACGGCACGCAATTGCCCTATGTCAACGAGGTGCTTTTGAACATCGCGCAACCCGGCATCATCGGGGCAAAGACCGGCGCGGGGGAAAGCGATCTGCAGTTTTCGGCGCTGGACTTCGCCGATTACACCTATCTCAAGGCTGCCGAGAAACTGCACCCGGTCAAAGTGGCACTCTGGACCCGCACGCAAGGGTCGGTGGTGGCGTTGAAACCGAACCTCAACTGCTCGGATCAGGTCTGGCGAGGCGTGTTGCAGGATGCCCGAGTGCGCCGCGCCCTTTCGCTGGCGATCAACCGGCACGAGATCAACATGGTGTCGTTCTTTGGCCTTGCGACCGAAAGTGCGGATACCGTGCTGCCGCAAAGCCCGCTCTACCGCGAGGACTATGCGAAGGCCTTTGCCGCCTATGACCCCGACCGGGCAAATGCCTTGATGGATGAGGCCGGGCTGACCGACCGCAACGATGACGGGTTGCGCTTGCTTCCGGATGGCCGCCCGATGGAGATCATCGTGGAGACGGCGGGCGAAAGCACCCTGCAGACCGATGTGCTGGAACTGGTGACGGATCACTGGCGTGCGATTGGGGTGGCGGTGTTCGTGCGCGCGACGCAGCGCGACATCTTCCGCAGCCGGGTGATGGCCGGTTCAGTGATCATGTCGGTCTGGACAGGTCTTGATAACGGCGTGCCGACCGCCGACATGTCACCGTCAGGCCTTGCACCGACCTCGGACGAACAGTTGGAATGGCCGCTTTGGGGCATGCACTATTATTCGCGCGGCGAGGGCGGCACGCCCCCGGACATGCCAGAAGCTGTTGAACTCTTTGATCTTTATCGCGCATGGCGCAAGACCGAGACCAGTCAGGAACGGGCAGACATCTGGCACAGGATGCTGGCGCTGCGGGCAGACCAGGTGTTTTCCATCGGGCTGGTGAACGCCGCATTGCAACCCATGGTGCGGTCATCAAGGCTGCGCAACATGCCGGACAAGGGGCTTTACGGGTTTGACCCCACCTCATATCTGGGCGTCTACATGCCCGATACGTTCTGGTATGACACGGGCGAGGCATAGGCGTGGGTCGCTATATCCTGTGGCGCATCGTGATCATGGTGCCGACGCTGATCCTGATTTCGATGCTGGTCTTTACCATCATCGAACTGCCGCCCGGCGATTACTTTGAAAGCTATGTTGCCGAATTGCGTGCCATCGGCGAGGCGTCGGACATGGCCGCGATTGACGCGTTGCGCGCGCGCTACGGGTTCGATCAGCCGATCCCGATCCGCTATCTGCATTGGGTCGGTGGGATGCTGGTCGGCGATTTCGGCTATTCGTTCGAGTATCAGTTGCCGGTGAACGACGTGGTCGGCGACCGGCTCTGGCTTTCGGTCGTGCTGTCGTTCGTGACGATCATCTTCACCTGGATCATCGCCTTTCCGATCGGCATCTATTCGGCCACGCATCAGTACAGCTGGGGCGATTACGGGCTGACGCTGCTGGGTCTGATCGGGCTTGCGATCCCGAATTTCATGCTGGCGCTGATCATGATGTATTTCGCCAATGTCTGGTTCGGCACGTCCATCGGCGGGCTGATGGATGCGCAATACCTTGGCGAGCCGATGTCATGGGCCAAGGCGGGGTCGATCCTTGAACATATGTGGATACCGGTTCTGATCATCGGCACGGCAGGCACGGCGGGCATGATCCGCCGTCTGCGTGCCAACCTGCTGGACGAGTTGCAAAAGCAATATGTTGTCACCGCGCGGGCCAAGGGCCTGTCGCCGTTCAGGAACCTGATGAAATACCCGCTGCGCATGTCGCTGAACTTTTTCATCGCGGATATCGGGTCGATCCTGCCGCAGATCATTTCGGGGGCGGAAATCACCGCCATCGTGCTGTCGCTGGAGACGACCGGCCCGATGCTGATCCGGGCGTTGCAAAGTCAGGACATGTATCTGGCCGGGTCGTTCCTGATGTTTCTTGCGTTCCTCACGGTGATTGGCGTGCTGGTGTCGGACATTGCCCTGGCGATACTTGATCCGCGCATCCGGCTTGCGGGTGGGTCGGTGAAATGACCACACCCTTGCCGCATTACGTATCCGATGCCCCCTTTGACCCCCATTCGGTCGAGGCGATGACGCCGGCGCAAACGCGCATCTTTCAGGCCAGCCAGTTGCAACTGATGTGGTGGAAGTTCCGCAAGCACCGGCTGGCACTGATTTCGGCCATCTTTCTGGCCGTGCTTTATGCGATGATCGTGATTGTCGAGTTCCTGTCGCCCTACAATCTGCAAACCCGCAACGTCGATTTCATCCACGCACCGCCGCAAGCCGTGCATCTGTTCCATGAGGGCAGTTTTGTCGGCCCGTTTGTTTACGGTCGCACCATGGCGCTGGATATCGACACGCTTCACCGGGTTTATACGAATGATACCGATGATGTGCAAAAGCTGCGCTTCTTCTGCCGGGGCGATGATTACAAGTTCTGGGGCCTGATCCCCGGAAATCTGCATTTCGTCTGCCCTTCAGAAGGCGGCCAGTTCTTCCTTCTTGGCACCGACCGTCTGGGCCGGGACATGCTGTCGCGCATCCTTTACGGCGCGCGGATTTCGCTGACCATCGGGCTTTTGGGCATAACGGTCAGCTTCGTTCTGGGCCTGACGCTGGGCGGTCTTGCCGGCTATCATGGCGGCTGGTTCGACGTGATCTTGCAACGCCTGATCGAGGTCTTGCAATCGATCCCGTCAATCCCGCTTTGGCTGTCTTTGGCCGCAATCATGCCGATCACATGGAGCCCGATGCTGATCTATCTGGGGATCACAGTGATCCTTGGCCTGCTGGACTGGACCGGGCTTGCCCGCGCCGTGCGGTCAAAACTGTTCGCGTTGCGTGAAGAAGATTACGTTCTGGCAGCCCAGCTTATGGGGGCTGGCAGCGGACGGATCATCAAGCGGCATCTGATCCCCGGTTTCATGTCGCATCTGATCGCGTCGGCGACGCTGGCCATTCCGGGGATGATACTGGGCGAAACCGCACTCAGCTTTCTGGGGCTGGGTCTGCGTCCACCGATCACAAGCTGGGGCATATTGCTGACCGAGGCGCGCAATATCAATGCGATTGCCTTTTATCCGTGGCTGTTGCTGCCCACCCTGCCCGTGTTTCTGGTGGTGGTGGCGTTCAACTTCATGGGTGACGGGCTGCGCGATGCGGCAGACCCCTATCACTGATCACCAGGGCTTCCACGCTAGCAACAGCCCGCCATCGCTTTGCTGAATCCCGGCGCATTGCGCGGCGACCTGCGCCTGGGTGGTGCCAACCGCCTGCCCCGCGATCAACCCTGCATCCGCCAGCGTGACCGCCCCGCTCCGTGCGACAACGGTAAACAACAAGGGCCCCGTCGACCACCAGGCAGGCGCGTCAGGCAGATCGGAAAGGGCTGCAGGCAGCGCCTGCACCATCCGCGCCATCACCGGATGTGCCGGCGGTGTGGCAATGAAGGAATTGGCCAGAAGAACGCTGCCCTGCCCCGTCAAGCGCGGAACATCCTCGGCAAAGGCGGTCAGGCCCACAAGTGGCAGGCGGTCGGCAAAGCTGATGTCAGAACGTGCCGGAAACCAGTCGCAATCCAGATAGATGCCGCCCAGCCGTTCCAACAGGATATAGCGCGCGACATCCACTGCCCCCGGATAATCGCCCCGCGCCAGCATTGCCGCAAAGACTGCGTCATCCTGCACGCCCAGTTCCCGCAGGTCCGCCTCGCGCCACAACCGATAGCTCAGCCCGTGGCGCGCC
>JBGSRQ010000378.1:0-4236 GCA_041737515.1 Rhodobacterales bacterium
CGCCCCGTGCGCCTCGTGCCAGCCGTGCATCGGCGTGCGGCGCAGGGGCTGGAAAATCTCGCCCCGCGCCTCACCGGCCAGTGCGCCCAGGGTCACGGGCGTGTATGGCGGGCGGAACGTCGTGGTGCCGACCTGCGGGATGGTCGTGTTCAGGCTTTGCGCCAACACTGCAAGGCCGTTGATATTGCTAAGCTTTCCCTGATCGGTCGCCATACCCAGGGTGGTATAGCGTTTGGCATGTTCGACCGATTCGAAACCTTCGCGCGCGGCAAGCTGCACGTCTGACACTTTGACATCGTTCTGATAGTCCAGCCACATCTTCTGGCGCAGCTTGATCCCCGCCCCCTGCGGCATCACCCAGACGGGCGTGGCCAGCGGCTCATCCCCCGCACGGACCCAGACCTCGCCATTGCCGACCACTTCGCCCGAAATCCGCGCAGCCTCGAAATGGGTGGCACCGGCGGCAGCGCCGCAGGCCAGCACCATCGCCGAGCCGTCGTGGTTCAGGGGCGGGCGCTCGGGGTTGGGAATGAACGCCGCAATCGCATCATTCCATGAAAGCTTGCCGCCACAGTGGCTCCACAAATGCACGACCGGCGACCAGCCGCCCGACATGGCAACGGCGTCACAGGCGATCTCTTCCAGAACGGCACCCTCGCCGGCCTGCAACGCCACCTGCACCCCCGTGACACGCTTGTTGCCCTTGACCGATGCAATCGCGCGGCCGGTCAGAACCCGGATGCCCAGTCTGCGCGCTCGCTCGGGCCATTCGCCCGACACATCAGCGCGCGCGTCCAGAACAACCGGCACCTCAAGCCCCACCGAATGCAGCGCGACCGCGGTCCGGTAGGCATCATCGTTGTTGGTCACGATCACCGTGCGGTCGCCCGGCGACACCGCATGGTTCACCACATAGTCGCGCACCGCCGAGGCCAGCATGACACCCGGTATGTCATTGCCGGAAAACGACAAAGGCCGCTCGATCGCGCCCGTGGCGGTGATGATCTGACCCGCGCGGATACGCCACAAACGCTGGCGTGGCCGCCCGTCGCCGGGAGTGTGGTCGGCGATACGCTCGTCCGCCAGCACATAGCCGTGATCGTAAACCCCGGCCGCGGTGGTGCGCAGGCGCATAGTCACATTGTCCATCCGGGCCAGTGCGGCGACGTTGTAATCCACCCAGTCGCCGCCCAACACCTCATCCACCGGCGCGCGACCGCCCCAATGGGGATTTTGTTCCAGCACGATCACGCGCTTGCCGGCCTTGGCGGCCGTCAATGCGGCAGACAAGCCCGCCACACCGCCGCCGATGACCAGCACATCGCAGAATGCATAGGCCTGCTCATAGCGGTCGGCATCCTGCCCCTTGGGCGCTTTTCCAAGGCCGGCAGCCTGCCGGATGATCGGCTCGAACACATGTTTCCAGAAGGCGCGCGGGTGGATGAAGGTCTTGTAGTAAAACCCCGCCGGCATGAATTTCGAGGCATAGTTGTTCAACACGCCCACGTCGAATCTGAGGCTGGGCCAATGGTTCTGGCTGGCCGCCTCCAGCCCGTCGAAAAGTTCGGTCATGGTGGCGCGCTGGTTCGGTTCCAGCCGGTCGTCACGGCCAAGGTTCATCAGCGCGTTCGGCTCTTCCGGGCCAGAGGCCACAATGCCGCGCGGGCGGTGATACTTGAAGCTGCGCCCGACCAGCACCCGATTGTTGGCCAGCAGGGCCGAGGCGAGCGTGTCACCCATATAGCCACGCATCCGCCTTTCGTTGAAGGTGAAATAAAGCGCCGTCGTCCGATCCAACAGTCGCCCGCCCTTTGCCAGCCGCGTGCTCATGCGTAGCCCTTCCAGTCCGGTCGTTTTGCCTTGATTTTCGCCTGCAGGTCGGCGGGCGGTTCTGATGATTGCGCAGGGTATGTGCCGAACACCTCCAGCGTGGCGGTATCGCGGGCCGCAAGGAACCATTTGCCGCAGCCGTAGACATGCCGCCAGCGTTCAAAGTGCACGCCCTTTGGGTTTTTCCGGGCAAACATGTAGGATTCGAAATCATCATCCGACGCGCCGGGGCCGAAGCGTTTCAAGTGCGCCTCGTAGCCGGGGGAAAGCTCGGTTTCTTCGGCTTTGACGCCGCAATAGGGGCAGGTGAGGGTCAGCATCTCAGGTCGCGCCTTTCTGGTTCAGCAAGTCTGCCGCAATCGCATATTTAGCCTGCAGCCGGGCACGCACATCGCCAGGCAGACGGGCCAGGCGCGCAGGCGCTGAATTGTCGGCAAGGTCGGCGCGCTTGACGGTCAACGCGACCGGATTCTGGCGCAACCGGCACAGGTAATCCTCATAAACCTCGCCGTCACGTTTGGTCATCGCATCGACGGCATCGGCGACATCCGGGCCGAAATCGAGGGCAATATTGTCGCGCGTCACGTCGCAGTCTTCGATCACGTCGTGCAGCAGCGCGACGATCTGAGCTTGGGGATCGTCCACCGCCGAGGCGACCCGCACCAGATGCGTGATATAGGGCTCGCCCAGCTTGTCGGACTGGCCACGATGGGCGCGGAACGCAAGCTCGAAAGCCTTGCCGATGCCAGAGTTTTCCATCAATGCGCCACCCCCGCCGCAACGCTTTCGTCAATGAACCGCCCCTCTCGGAACCGTTCCATGCCGAATTCCGCGGTCAGCGGCCCCGGTTCGCCCTTGGCCATCAGTTCGGCCATCGCCCAGCCTGACCCCGGTATCGCCTTGAACCCCCCCGTGCCCCAGCCGCAGTTGATGAAACAGTTGCCCAGCGGCGTTTTCGACAGGATGGGTGATCGGTCACCGGTCATGTCGACGATCCCGCCCCACTGGCGCAGCATTTTCAGGCGCGAAATCATCGGGAAGGTCTCGACCAGCGCGCGCAAGGTTTCTTCGATATGGTGGAACGACCCGCGCTGGGTAAAGTTGTTGAATCCGTCGGTGCCGCCGCCGATTACCATTTCGCCCTTGTCGGACTGGCTCATGTAGCCGTGCACGGTGTTGGCCATAACGACCACATCCATGCAGGGTTTGATCGGTTCCGACACCAGCGCCTGCAACGCCACCGCCTCAACCGGCAGACGGAACCCCGCCATGTCGGCCACCTGCCCCGAATGGCCCGCCACCACGATGCCCATCTTCTTGCAGCCGATGTGCCCCTTGGTGGTGTTCACGCCCGTCACCTGACCGTTTGCAGAGGTGACACCCGTCACCTCACACTGCTGGATGATGTGCATTCCCATGTCCGAACAGGCCCGCGCGTAGCCCCAGGCGACCGCATCGTGCCGCGCAGTGCCGCCGCGTGCCTGATACAACGCCCCCAGCACCGGATAGCGCGGCCCCGAGATGTTGATGATCGGCACCAGTTCCTTGACCCGTTCGGGCGTGATGTACTCGGTCGAAACGCCTTGCAGATAGTTGGCATGAACAGTGCGCAGATACCCCCGCACCTCGTGGTGCGTCTGGGCCAGCATCAAAAGGCCACGCGGGCTGAACATGATGTTGTAGTTCAACTCCTGGCTCAACGTCTCATACAGGCTGCGCGCCTTTTCATAGATCGCGGCTGACGGATCCTGCAGATAGTTCGACCGGATGATCGTGGTGTTGCGCCCGGTGTTTCCGCCCCCGAGCCAGCCCTTTTCGATCACTGCCACATCGGTGATGCCAAAATTCCTGCCCAGATAGTAAGCCGTCGCCAACCCGTGCCCGCCGGCCCCAACGATGACGACATCGTAGGACGCCTTGGGTTGGGGCGAAGCCCACGCCCGGTCCCATCCGGTGTGGTTGCGCAAGGCTTCACGGGCGATGGCAAAGACCGAATAGCGTTTCATGGCGGCGCACCTCACTGATTGTCGTGGTTGTGGAGCATGGCCGCAGATCGTCCGCATCCCCAAGCGGCAGATTGGGGAAATTTGCGACATGGCCTGCGACCGCTTGTCGCGATTTGGCCGCAAGTGTCCCTGTCGCGCATTGGCGCTTTTATCCGCAGGCGTCAAGGCTTACATGAAAGCGTGAAGCGGAGGCAACATGACAACGGTCGAACTGGTATTATTCTGGACAGTGGCAGGAGCCCTTGCGGTGTCGGCTGCGATCATTCTGCTGCTGGCACTTCGGCGCGGCGCGGGCGATGCGGGCGCGGCAGATTACGATCTGCGCGTCTACCGCGACCAGTTGGCCGAGGTGGACCGTGACCTTGCCCGCGGCATCATCGCCCCTGCCGACGCCGACCGC
>JBGSRQ010000425.1:0-6014 GCA_041737515.1 Rhodobacterales bacterium
CCAGACATCATGCCGCTGCGCCAGCGAGCGCACCACATGCGACAGCCGGTGCGTCTGACCGTTTGACGCCGGGAACGGTTGCCCGGGCAAAAGCGCCAGAACCTTCATCAGCGGTACAACCCCTGCGGCCAGTGCGGAAAGAACGACCGCACATCCACCCGACGTTCGCGTGAGATCACCATGCCGTCGATATCCTGATCGGTATCAATCTCGGCATCCTCAAGTATGACCGAACGGCGAATCGTGATGCCTTGCCGCACCCGCACCCGTGCACCCACCACAACCTGATCCAGCGTGACACCCGGGTGAAGATCGGCCGTATCATCGCGCAGGCTGGTCACATCCATGCTGCGCGCAACCAGCAGATTGCAATGCAACAGATCGGCGGGCGAGGTCAGGTTGATGTCATCTTCAACGCAGCTTGAAACGCGGGTCTCCACGCCATCGTCGATCATCACCTGAATGGCATCGGTAAGTTCGTATTCATCGCGCATCGCTGTGCGTGGCGTGCGGCGGATGGCATCAAAGATCACCGGATCGAACAGGTAAAGACCGACACCTTTCAACCGGTTGGTTGTATGGCGCGGCTTTTCTATCACCCGCGTCACCCGCCCGCCCGCATCAAGCTGGATCGAGAAATTCTTGCGTATTGCCGCCGGGTCCGTCTCCATCTTGGCGGCCAGAACAGCGGCGCATCCGGTATCGCGGTGAAGCGCCGTCATCTGCCCCAGATCTTCGGCCACAAAGTAGATATCGCCCAGCATTAGAAGGAAGGGCCGGTCCAGCACCGGCTCCAGCCGCCCCACGGCATGCGCGATGCCGAACATCTGCGTTTGTTCGACGTAATGCAGACGCACGCCGAACCGCGACCCGTCGCCCAGAACCTTGGTGATCAAATACCCTTTGTGCCCGATCAGCACCGCAATTTCGGTGATACCCATGCTGCGCATGGTCTCGATCTGGTATTCGATCAGGGGTTTATTGCCCACCGGCAACAGGGGCTTGGGGTAATCTTCGCCGAACGGGGCCATCCGGGTGCCGCGCCCTGCGGCCAGTATTGCGCCCATCAACGCTTCAGCCATTGTGTGCACCCTGCCCTTTGGCATGCGCTGCCGCGCGCAACCGCCGCCACTCGTCACCCAGCAGCAAAAGCCCAGCCCGTGCATGAAGACCGGCCCACGCTACATAGCGCATCGGGTTCAGCGGGCCTGCGTGATGCGTGCTGTAATAGCGGTAGGCCCCTTTGTGGAAATCCATAACCATCCGCGTCCGGCGCACCTTGCGATGCCCGGATTTGAGGTTTTCGTTATGCACAACCGTGCTGGTCGGCAGCGTGTCGATCCGCCAGCCGCCTTTCTTGATCCGCTGGCACCAGTCGGTATCCGACCAATAGACAAAATAAGCCTCGTCATAGGCGCCGACCGTATCCAGCACCGCACGGCGTACCATCATGCAGGCGGTGGACAGCGTGTCGACAGCGTAAGGCGTGGCCGACCCTTCTCGGTCAGCCAGCATGTAGCGCCGCGAGAACGGGTTGTTCGGGAACAGCGCCGTCAACCGCGACCGGCGGCCAAACACGGCCGCCATCGGTGTGGGAAACGCCCGCGCGGTGCGCTGCGGCGTGCCGTCAGGGTATATCAGAGTTGATCCGCAGGCCCCGGTGCCGGGGTTGGCGTCCAGCCAATCCGCCATATCGTCAATCGCCCCCGCCGTGACCTCGGTATCACTGTCAAGCGACAGAACTAGATCCCCGCGTGCCGCCGCCGCACCCCGGTTGAAGGCACGGCAAAGGCCAAGGTTTTCGGCACCGGCAATCACCCGGATCTGCGGAAAGCTGGCCCGCATCATCACCACCGAATCGTCGGTGGAGGCGTTGTCGTAAACGATCACCTCGCTGCTGTGGACCGGCGGATGGTCGGTCAGGGACGCAAGGCAACGCTGCAACAACGCAGCCCCGTTGTAGTTTACAATGACGACGCTGATCGCCGGGCGGACTGCGGGCGCGTCAATCTGGCTTGCCATGTGCATGGGCGGGCCTCCTGTCCGGGTCACGGGCGGCGCGGGACTGTGCCGCCCGGATTTTTGCCATGTTTTCCGGCAGCTTGGTCGGGTGCCGCTCGAATATGTCACAGGTATCGCAGACGGTGCGGGCGCGACCGTCCCATTCCTTGTCGGTGTACATCGCGCGGCCCGACTGGAACTTGGGGTTGTTGTAGATCGCCCCGATATCAATCGTCTCGTGTTTGTCCAGATGATCGAAATCGCGCTTTTCATCGTATACGATGCAGCACGGTGAAACGCCGCCATCGGTGTTGATGACCATCGAGCGGTAAAGGTAATAGCAGGGCGACGGACGATCTGCCTGACCAAACGTCTGCGGTATGTCCTTGCCGTTGTCGCGTCCGCTGAATTTTCTGGGAAACCACTCGTCGGCCAGTGCCTGACGGTTTTTCACCTCGAACGGCAGGCCCACGGGGATGAAACGGATGCGGTCTATGCCGATTTTTGCGGCGATCCGCTCGGCTTCCTCGACCTTGTCCTCGTTGTGGCGCATCACGATATACTGCCACTCGATGAATGGGCCCTTGCCCTTTTTCTTTTTCTTTTCCACCAGCTTGGCCATGTTTTCGATGACGCGGTCAAATTTGCCGCGCACCCGGTATTTCTGATAGCTTTCCTCATCCGCGCCATCGACGCTGACGGTCAGATGCTCCAGCCCGGCATCAATCAAGCCGTCAAGATGGTGGTCATAGGCGACGACCAGATTGGACGACATGTTGGTGCCGACATTGCGCGATTGCGCATAGGCGATCATGTCGAATATCTCTTCATTGATCAGGCTTTCTCCCCAGTTGTGGCAGTTCACCTCGAACAGATAGGGCACATGCGGATCAAGCCAGCGCTTGAAGCAGTCCAGCGTCATCATGCCTTGCTTGCGGCCCAGTTTGTCCATGCCGGTGGCGCACAGGGGACAGCGCAGGTTGCAGACATTGCAAGGGTCAAGAAACAGGATGTAGGGCAGCCCCTTCACGATGATCCGGCGCAGGCGCATCTCGACCTCGACCCGGGCAAGGTTTGTCCATTTGCGCGGTGTTCCGTGTTCAATCAGCGCACGGGCATGCCGCCCCATCCGGGTATATTGCGGAATTCGCGTCAGCAGCTTTTGAACGGTCGAGGTGCTCATGCTGCCCTCAATGTGCGCCGTGTTGAAACACGACCGCACGAAAGGTCTGGATCAGACAGCGGATATCGGCGGAAACCGAGGCCTCATCGATATAGCGCAGGTCAAGTTCGACCGTATCGGCAAAGTTCAGATCGCCCCGGCCCAGCACCTGCGCATAACCCGTCACACCGGGTTTCACGGTGAATTTCCGCATCGTTTGGGCGTCATAATGCGGCAGCATCGCGAAGAGTTCGGGCCGTGGACCAACCAGCCGCATGTCGCCTTTCACAACGTGCCACAGGTTGGGCAGCTCATCCAGACTTGACCGGCGCAGGAACCTGCCAAGCGGCGTCACACGCGGATCGTTGACCAGTTGCAACCGGATGTCGGCCTTGTCGGTATCGGTAAAGCTGAAATCGTAAAGCTCGGGGAAGCGCGTGCGCGCATCGACATACATCGAGCGCAGCTTGATGAACCGGAACGGCCGCTTGCCGCCAAGAGCGATCCGATCCTGCACAAACAGCGCAGGGCCCGGGGATTCCCGGCGTATCATCACGACCAGAACCAGAATGACCGGCAGTGTCAGCACCAGCAGCATCAGGGCCAGCAGCCGTTCGGCAACCGAATACCAGAGTGGTGGTGAATAGGCCGCAAAATCTGCGGCCACATCGTCAGGGGCGTCCGGTGCGCCAACTGTCGAAACGGGCCGGGCACTGGTATTGGACATAGCGGCAGTAGCCATCAAAGTTACCTATTATTTTGCCGACATCCCCGCGAAACGCGGATTGCGGAAAATCGGAGCATCTAAAAAAGCACAGACGAAAACGGCGATTAACTGTCATGGCCAAAACTGCCAAATCGGCGGGCCAACAGTTGACAGGGTGTCGCGAACCGCCGATCCGATCAAGCTTTTTTGATTGAAGCGTGTTAAAAATTGACTGAGTTGCCCGGTTTGCCGCAGACAAGTCCGGTTTTCATAACCTCCGGCACTGATCTTTTCGACACAGATTCAACCATTGGGTGCAAACTTGTTCGCCCGCTTGACCGATTCTCTGCTCTGGGTGCTGATGGGAAGGCAGGCAGCGTTCGGACGCTGGTCAGGTGAAAGCGGATTGTCAGGCTGCTGGCGGTTTTCGGGGTTCGATGACATCCGATGCTTGCCCGGCCAGAGTGCGGAACCAGCCAACGTAACGCAAAAGACCCTGCGCCAACGGCACCTGCGGCGTCCAGCCAAGCGTTGCTGTCGCGTTGCGGCTGGCGATCATGTCCGTCGGATCACCGGCCCGCGATGTGCCAAGGAACCGCACCTCGGGCACGGGGTCAAACCCTTCTGCCAGCAAGGCAAGCACATCGCGCACCGCAATCCCCTGCCCTGTTCCGCCGTCAACCACCACAGGCGATGACACTGGCTGAACCGTTCCTGCAGCCGCACGCATCAGCGCCACGACATCAGAAATCTCGACAAAATCCCGCCGCTCTACGCCGGTGCCGAAAAACTCGGCGGTGCCGGTCGCCAACTTGCCGCAGGCATCCCACAAAAGTTGCTTGCGCAGCCCCGGACCGTAAACCGAAAAGAGCCGCACGATCGCCACTCCAAAGCCAAAGCGTTCGGCGGCCCGCAAAAGCACGGCCTCGGCATCGGCCTTGTGCTGGCCATAGGGCGACATCGGCCTGCATGCACCCGACCGCCCGTCGGGTCGCCCGGCCGCATCGCCGTACACCGCACCGCTGGAGGGATAGACAACGCGCGCACCCGCCGCATTGGCCGCAAGCCAATCCGCCAATGCCGCTGTTGACCCCACGGTACGTTCTCTGTCGCGGTCGGGTTCGGTGATAGAGGCCTGCACGCTTGCACCACCTGCACAATGGTACACAATGTCCGGCGGGCCCGGCAACTGGTCCAGCGTCGCGGCACCGACCAGGCCTGCGATGCGGTGCACCATTCCGGTCACATCCCACAGCGCCGGACGGTCGGTGCCATGACCGATGGTTGAAACCCGATAACCCCGAGCCAGCGCATCGCGTGCGATGGCACCGCCGATGAACCCCGCCGCACCTGTGACCAGAACATGCTGCGTCAATGTCTGGTCCCCTCCTGAAATGCCCTGGCCTCCACAATGGTGATCACGGTATTGCAACTTTCCCAGCGATGCCACACAAAGCTTTTTTCGGTTTTTCCTTTGTAAAAGGCCTTTTCCGCAATGCCCGTGCCGCGCTTTCTTTTCGATGCCGCGCTGACGGTGGTGCCAAAGCTGGCGGGCGGGGCATTGACGCTGGTCCTCGGGTTGGCGTTGGTCGGCAGTTTCGGGCCGGCCGATTATGGCCGTTATGCCTATGCCGTCACGCTGATCCTTCTGGCCGATGCGGTGATCGGCACGCCGTTTGATCTTGCCGTGATCCGGCTAGTGCAGGCCAGTGTTGTTGCCGACCCGGCCACCGCCGTGGCGGCAGAGAGAACAGCGCTTTGGTTGAAACTGGGGCTGACGGGCGTGCTGGCGGCATTGGTGGCCGTAATGGTCGGGCAGGCGGCGGGGGACCTGATGCCCTTTGTGGCATTGGCGGCGCTCAGCGTGATGCTGTTGCGATCGGCACTTTTGCATCTGCAGTTGCGGCAACGGTTCCGCACCTATGGTGCGGTCGAGATGGCGCATCTGGTGTTCAAGAACGGCCCGATCCTGGGGTTGATTCTGGCCGATGCCGCAACGCCGGCACGGATTCTGGGGTGCCTTGTTGCCGGTCCTGCACTGGCGGCGATTGCGGCCCTGCCCCTGATGCGCGTGCCGAGGGAAACGCGGCCCCCGGTCACTGCCCATCTGGGCGCGGTGGGCCGCCTTGTTCTTTGGTACATGCC